>CABSGW010000151.1 GCA_902477365.1 uncultured Prevotellaceae bacterium | reverse complement strand
TTGCACAGGCCTCCTCTTTCACTGGTAATTTCCAAACGGGTTACGTTCGCCCCATCATAATCAGCCGAAACCAGAAATGCGCCTTTAGTCCGAAGCCGGGTGAACGAGGCGGGCTTATCCGTCCAACAGGGAAAAAGGTGAAGCACCCCCTCAACGGATTGCAACATCATCGAGTTAATGGTCTCTACAACCGTTGTTTTCTCTGCACAATGGTGTCCGTCAACAATCAGGAAATTAGGTTTGGCGCTCTTTATCAACACTTTCATATTCTCAATCAGAATATTCGGGTCAAAACCTATTCGCGCACCCATAATAAAGGCACTCAGTCCCAATTCGTTCATACAATGCGTGAATCCCTTTTGCGACACTTCATAATAGTAGAGTGTGTTCCTTGCCAGTTGCAGGGCTGTGGAATCCGAATGCAGATTCAACACTTCGCAAGGATATACCGGATGCAACTGAATGGCATGATTGGGTAAATCCCAGCCGGCTTCGTTCTTGGCATAGACGGGAAGCCCCTGATTGGGCGTCTTGGTGGGCATTATCACCTTGTAAGAAGGCAGATGAGTCAGAATCTCGTTCCACTTCTTGCGACGACCGGCATCAACGCCAAGCAATTTGCTGTATTTCAACAACAGGCTGAATGTTTGTTCCACAAAGCCCAAGTCAGAGGGAGGGTTAAGATCCCAGCTACTCTCGTGCGCTCCGGTTACGATGGTGTACCGATAGGAACCTCCATAAGCCTCCTTTTTCATGTAATCTTCGTAAAAGTCACCACAAAGTTTGATGTAGGGATAAGCATGATTGCGCAAAAAGTCCATATCGCCGGTATATTCATAATACCAACTGAACAGAGGAACATTGAACGGAGCATTCATTGTTTGCTGCCAATAACTGCCATACATTTCGCCGATGCCCAAGGCACTGACCGGAAACAGGATACCCCGACACGACTTGCCCTCCCAAGAGGGATGCATCAGTCCCATTTCCTCCTTTGCCCGCCGTTTCCCCTCGGGTATCAACAACTCAATGGATTTATAAAAAGGCAACGCTATTTCCGGCCGGTTAGACGAAAAGACGCTATAAAAACCTGCCTGGCTGTTATAATTCAAATGAATATCACCATGATACATCATCCGGTCATCCATATTCCACACACCATACATGCCACCCGACACGGGTGAATGCCGATTATAAGCTGAAGCCAACAAATAGATGGACGATAAGTAATGGCGGTTCAACAACTCATCATTGGTCTCTACATACGAACGAGTCCACATATCTCTCCACCATGCCGCTTTTGCCGACTTCAGCCGGGCAATTTCCGCTGTACCTAACGTTTGTAACCGGTCATAAGCTGCCGGAAGCTGGGGATCGTTGTTTTTTCCACCGCCCGAGACGTACACTGCAACCCGAACCGTATCGGAAGCCGACAACAGAAAAACCGACCGCACCATAGCATCGGACAAGCGTTCTTGCTGAGCCTCAACTCCCACTATTTTAGTGGATATGCCGGCACGCGAAATCCACTTCACTGCCTCAGGCTTTGTTTGACGGGTAACTTGAGCGATCTGCCCTTTTACCTGTGCTGTCGTTGCATACGTTACCGTCTGGTTGTCAGCATACGTATCTACCGAAACAGAAACCGGTGTAGCAGAAGAGGTTGTCATTTCGGTAATAAGAACGTTTTCATCCATCCCCATCCAACTTACCATCTTAACCGGTTGGGAAGTAGCTGTAGTCATGCGCAACTCGCTGTTCAACTGATCCATCTGATAACTAAAACCGGAAGAAACCGGAGAGTTGACCGTGATACAGACCCCGCCAACGGGTAAGGCCGCCGCCCCACTGCCGGCCCAATCGGCCCAACCGTCCGTCACAAAGTCCACTTTCGACAGTTTGAGTGTCTGGCTGTTATCTGATGTAAACGTCACCACCCCCACATCGCCATTTCCCATATAAGGACCTAACGGCGCATGGTTACTTTTTGTAGCGCTGTAACTGAACGGTTCACGCCAGGTAGCGGTGAGCAACGTCTTCTTTTGAGCAAAAAAGAGAGAATCTTTCCGGAAATCGGCTCCGCTTTCGGAGTACGCTTGCTGAGACAGGCAACACCCGAAGAGGAGCAGAAGCAAAGTTGATTGGATTTTCATTACACAACTAACTATTCATTTAAAAAACGCGATAAGCCTGTATCTACACCACAAACAGCCATCCCGTCCATAACAGAAAAGCCCGATGACACACTTACAAACTTCATCCAAAAATACAATAAATATATCTAAAAGCACCCCTCTTTTCAAAGAAAATGACAGCTCAAAAATCTCCTTTCCTATCAAAAACACATTAAGTCAATCCCTTTCTTCTAATGTACGTATTCCGAAGTATTCAACAAGCACCAATTACATATTTATCTCAGAAAAACATCTATTTGTTTGGAACTAAGGGAGAAAAATAACATCTTTGTACATTCTCACTTCAATCTATATACCTGAAAAAACAACAAACCAACTTTATAAAAACACTACACAAACAATCCTCTTAACGAAAACATATAGGTAAACAATACCCATATGAAGTAAAAATTCAATTCCCTATTCATTATGAAAAAAATCTTAGACCTGACGTTGGTATTTGGCATACTACTAGCGTTTACCGCATGTAACGATGACAACAACAACGACGGAGGCATTGAACTGGAAGGCGGAGGCACATCGACCACAGCAACCATCTACGCCGACGAAACCAGCGGCAAACCCGAAGGCATCAAATTTGTAACCAAAGGTGCCTGGCAAGCCACAGTTTCGGAAATTGCCGTCAGGGCAACGTCAAGCGGAAGTAACGTAGGCTGGTTAACCCTCAACCAATACAGCGCCACCGAAGCCGGAGAATACACATTGACCTTGGCACTGGAGGAAAACTACACGGGCAAAGACCGTAAAGCCAAAATTAAAATTGTATCAAGCGGCAGTTCCATCAGCATCATGGTGGAACAGAAAAAAACCACACAGGACGGGAAAGAACCCGATGATCCCTCCCTGCAGGATACTAGACATTTTGTAGAAACAGTAGAAACTTACTACAGTAATCCTTTCTATGGAGAATTGTTGACCGAAACCCGTGTCTTCTTATATAATAAAGAAATGCAACTCGTCAAAGTGGAGAATCAGAACCACGAATCAGAAGAAGAAGATACAAAAAGTATCGAGTTCTTCTATAAAGGAAATACCATCAGTTACACCATCGAATGTTACCACACCGAAGGAACAGAGGTCAAACTCGTACCACATACCACCGAACTGACACTGAACAGCGAGGGATTCGTTACGTCGGCAAAACGGACAAGCGACAAATCATATTGGTCGTGTACCTACCAAGACGATTACATCAACGCATCGAACGGATTTGTGGACGACACCGAACCATACCGCCTGACCCGAAAAATAGAATGGACAGACCGTAATATCACAAAGGTGATCGATCAGGATGGTTGGAGTACCAACGTTACTTACATGACCAAAGAAAAGAACCCCAAAGTGAACCTGGACATCAACTGGATTATAGACAGCGGCAGCGAACCCAGGTTATTCATGGTTGCCTCAGACCACTCTTGGGACATCTCATATCCGTTTGCCATGGGGCTTTATGGTAAAACACCTCCTTTCTACATCAAAGAAGAAAGTGATACCGAATATGGCAGAACACAAGTCTACACCTATGAATATATATTCGACTCCAACGACTTGGTAACACAAATTACCATCAAAGATGGCTCGAACGACCATATCGTATACAAAATAAGCTATTTCACCAAATAAAACAAGTCCTAAACTTTTACCGTTTACAAGGATCGTAACTTGCGACTGACAAGGAAAAAGCCAGTCTTGCACCAATGCCAATAAACAACCCTACCGTATAAACTTTGTTTTATACAAAACACAAAGTCATACGGTAGGGTTCTATTTGTTAGAAGTTTACACACAGAGCGTATCAGACCTATAAGGTCTCCTATCTCTCCCTAAAGGAAAATCAGAAATAGTCCAGCAAATCGGTCAGCGACTCGGCATCCTTCCAGCTCCAGAACCGATCGGCCATCAGCACCTTGAAATCTCCTTTTTTATCGGCACGTATCTTTTTCTTTACAAGACGTTCCACTGCCGGAACAACATCTCCGCGCACCAGGAAATAATACTTATCCTGCAAAGGATAACCTTTGGCTTCTTCACGAAAATCGCCATTGATCTCCAGAAACATGTCAAAGCCATCTATATTGAAATAAGGCAGGTTCTCGCCCTTACTGGCATCCGAATTATAGCTTTTCAAATCGAGCGTAGTAACGCAGAGCAAAAACACATTATCCTTGCCAGCCACCACACGTCCCATTCCAAGCTCCTTGCTCACACGCATGTATTGCACGGAATCAAAATCGACACTGATCACATCGCCTAAATTGGCTTGCATCACGGTGGAATCTTGCATAAACAGCAATCCGCTGTCTTTCAGGAAAATATTAGCCTTAGCCTGCCCTTTTCGCATAAACGAAAAGTGTACCGTCGCATCCTTGAACTGAGGAAAAGCCAACACCGAGTTGGTACGACGCTGCACCTGATGCTGTTGCGCCGAAACCGGCAATGCCGCTACAAAAAGCAGGCATAGGCAACCAAATAAAAAACTTTTCATTGTCATACGGTTTATATTTATTGCAATATTACAAAAATAGCCTTTGACGATAACTGCTTGTTTTACTAATTATTATTAAACACCCCGCAAACAAAGGTCAAAATCCGTATCTTTGAGGCACTCAACCTAAAGCTTATGAAAAAAATTCTACTTTGCATCTGCTTTTTATTGGCCCTGCCAGTAAGCATGTCGGCCGCAAAAACCGACAAAACAACTTTTGAGATCAAAAACGGGAACTTCTACCTGAATGGCAAAGTGACCCAAGTACATTCCGGCGAATTCCATTATGCACGTGTGCCTCACCAATACTGGCAACACCGGTTACGCATGATGAAAGCCATGGGACTGAATGCCGTAGCCACTTATGTGTTCTGGAACTTCCACGAGATAGAGCCCGACAAGTGGGACTTCACGGGCGACCGCGACCTGGCATCCTTCATCCGTCTGGCAGGCGAAGAGGGGCTGATGGTGATTTTACGCCCGGGGCCATATGCTTGCGCCGAATGGGAATTTGGCGGTTTCCCCTGGTGGTTGCAAAACATCGAGGGACTGGAGTTACGTCGCGACAATGCGCCTTTCCTGGAACGTACCAAACGTTACATTAACCGTCTGTACAAGGAGGTTGGTTCACTGCAATGCACAAAGGGCGGACCGATAGTCATGGTACAGTGCGAAAATGAGTTCGGATCATACGTTGCACAGCGTAAAGACATACCCCTGGCCGAACACAAAAGTTACAATGCCAAACTGAAACAACAGCTGATTGACGCCGGTTTCAACGTGCCGCTTTTCACATCGGACGGAAGCTGGCTGTTCGAAGGCGGCAGCACACCGGGAGCCTTGCCTACGGCTAATGGCGAGTCGGACATAGAGAACCTGAAGAAGACGGTGAACCAGTACAACGGTGGACAAGGTCCTTACATGGTGGCTGAATTCTACCCGGGATGGCTGATGCACTGGGCCGAAAAGTTCCCCTATCGCAGTCCGTCCAGCATTGCCCGCCAAACGGAGAAATACCTGCAAAATAACGTTTCATTCAACTTTTACATGGTTTTCGGAGGTACAAACTTCGGCTTCACATCGGGTGCCAACTACGATAAAAATCGGGATATACAACCCGACCTTACCTCCTACGACTACGATGCGCCCATCAGCGAGGCCGGTTGGCGTACCCCTAAATTCGACTCACTGCGCAACGTCATGCAACGGTACATAAAGAAACCATTGCCCGAAATTCCTGCCCCAGCCCCTGTGGTTACAACCGCACCCATCAAACTGACAAAGGCCGGAAACCTGCTGACATACGCTCAAACACAGCCTTCGAAAGAAAGCGAGACCCCACTCACGTTTGAACAACTGAACCAGGGATACGGATACATGCTTTACAGCCGCCACTTTAACCAGCCCATCAGCGGAACACTCGAGGTTCCGGGACTGCGCGACTATGCAACCGTCTATGTGGACGGCGTGAAGGTAGGCGTACTCAACCGTAACACCAAGACATACAGCATGGAAGTGGACATCCCCTTCAACGCCACACTGCAAATATTGGTTGAAAACATGGGCCGCATCAATTATGGAGCCGAAATTGTACGCAACACCAAAGGCATCATCAGCCCTGTCAATATTGCCGGAAAAGAGATTGTAGGCGAATGGAGCATGACACAATTCCCTATGGACAATGCACCCGAATTAAGCAAATGGGGTTCAGCCTCCACATCGAACGACGCAAATGCCGGCAAGCAACTGACCGGACAACCTGCCGTGTATGAAGGAACATTCACCCTGCCTGAAGTAGGAGACATGTTCCTGGACATGGAACCGTGGGGCAAAGGCATTGTCTTTGTAAACGGACATAACATCGGACGCTACTGGCAAGTAGGGCCTCAGCAGACACTGTACGTGCCGGGACCGT
>CABSGW010000150.1 GCA_902477365.1 uncultured Prevotellaceae bacterium | reverse complement strand
ACCCGTGACCCCATGCGTGACAGGCATGTATTCTAACCAACTGAACTAACGCACCATTTTTAATGTCTTGCTATCTCTCTCTCGATTGCGATGCAAAGGTAGTAATTTATTTTGATATGACAAAACACATGCTGTGTTTTTGTCTTTTAAATTAACATTTTTATCGAAATGAATCTGTAAGCAGCTTTATTTCGATTGCGGGCGAAATATGTTCGTATAATATGTTATACATGGCATCTAAAATGGGCATGTTTACGTGGAAGTGTTTATTGATATCTGTCATACACTTTGTTCCATAATATCCTTCCGCAATCATTTCCATTTCGATTTGTGCACTCTTTACACTATATCCTCGTCCAATCATGGTTCCGAAAACCCGGTTACGGCTAAAGTTGGAATAGCCTGTAACCAACAGGTCGCCTAAGTAGACAGAGTCGTCAATGGTTCGGTCGATAGGATAGACAGCCCGTAGAAAGCGGCTCATCTCCTGTATGGAATTGGCTATGAGTACTGCCTGAAAGTTGTCTCCGTACTTTAAACCATTGCAAACACCGGCTGCCATGGCATAAACGTTTTTGAGGACAGAGGTGTATTCAATACCAATTACATCGTCACATGTTTTTGTCTTGATGTAATCGCTGGCCAACATGTCGGCTAGTTGTTTGGCTTTGTCACGGTTAGTGCAACCCACTGTGAGGTAAGTCAGTCTGCTAAGAGCTACTTCTTCTGCATGGCTAGGTCCTCCCAATACTGCAAGATTTTCGTCGGGAATATTGTATACTTGCCGGAAATATTCGGTACATACCAGGTTCTCATCGGGAACAATGCCTTTGATGGCTGTTACAATGAATTTATCGACGAGCTTGACCTTGAGCTTTTTGAGGTGTTGTTTGAGGTAAGGGGAGGGGGTAACGAAAATGAGTGTGTCGGAGTTTCGAACCACTTCGTTGATGTCAGAACTAAAAGTGATTCGATTTGTATCAAAAGGAACACTGGTCAAATAGGACGGGTTGTGCCCCAATCGTTTGAAGTCTTCAATGCGATCGTTACGACGTATGTACCATGTGATGGTGTCTATTTTTTCTAACACCATTTTAGCTATGGCCGTGGCCCAACTGCCCCCACCCATAATGGCTACTCTTCCGCATGGACTTTTCATGCCGTATTCTCTTTCGTCTGACGTTCGTTATTAGTTTAATTTCTCTATCCATTTATTTATTTCATCCACACTGGGTTTGGAGATTTCTAATTTATACTTCTTGATGATCTCTCCAATTTGCTGTTGAAGTTTTTGTGCATTTAGATCTTTCAATTCGCAGACTTGGTTGTACCCCGCTTTTTGTATGATGGGGACTAATGCTTCTTCTATGCCGATAGCCATGTATTGGTCGGCCGCATCTTTTATTGGTTTCTTTTCTGGGCGCATTTGTGGGAAGAATAATACTTCTTGGATGGTTGTTTGTCCGGTCATAAGCATAACCAGGCGGTCCATTCCAATACCTATCCCTGACATGGGAGGCATACCATATTGCATGGAGCGTAAGAAATCTTGGTCAATGAACATTGCTTCGTCATCTCCTTTCTCGCTTAACCGTAATTGTTCAAGGAAACGTTCTTCCTGGTCAATCGGATCATTCAACTCGCTGTATGCATTGGCAAGCTCTTTACCGTTGACCATCAATTCGAAACGTTCTGTCAATGAGGGGTTGCTACGATGTTTTTTGGTGAGTGGGCTCATCTCAATAGGGTAGTCGGTGATAAACGTCGGCTGAATGTATGTACCTTCACAAAATTCGCCGAATATTTCGTCAATCATTTTTCCCTTACCAAAGGTTTCGTCTATGCCTTCTAATTTGAGCTCTGCGCAAATAGCCCGGATTTCGTCTTCATTCTTTCCGTTCAGGTCATATCCGGTTTTTTCTTTGATGGCATCGAGCATGCTGATCCGTTTGTATGGAGCTTTGAAGTTGATGACGTTGTCGCCAACTTTCACTTCTGTGGTACCGTTCACGTCCAGACAAATCTTTTCGAGCAGATTCTCTGTGTATTCCATCATCCACTTGTAGTCCTTGTATTGTACGTATAATTCCATACATGTAAATTCAGGATTGTGTGTCCGGTCCATTCCTTCGTTACGGAAGTTCTTTGAAAATTCATATACACCCTCAAAACCACCTACAATGAGTCGTTTTAAATATAACTCACAAGCAATACGCAGGTATAAATCTACATCCAACGCGTTGTGGTGGGTGATGAAAGGACGTGCGCTTGCACCGCCCGGTATGGATTGCAAAATTGGTGTCTCTACTTCTGTATATCCGTCCTTGTCGAAATATTCGCGCATGCTCTTAAACACTTGCGAACGTTTCATAAACGTTTCTTTAACTTGGTTGTTAACAACCAAATCGACATAACGTTGACGATAACGTAATTCCGGATCTTCAAATGAATCGTAGGTTACTCCATCTTTTACCTTTACAATGGGAAGCGGCTTGATGCTTTTGGCCAGAACCGTTAGCTCTTGGGCGTGTACGCTGACTTCGCCTGTCTGTGTACGAAAGACAAAACCTTTTATGCCAACGAAATCACCTAGGTCGAGTAAGCGTTTGAATACAGTCGTATATAAATCTTTATTTTCAGTGGGACAGATATCGTCACGTGTTATGTATACCTGGATACGCCCTTTCGAATCTTGCAATTCAATGAAACTGGCTTTACCCATCACACGACGGCTCATCATGCGTCCGGCAATACATACTTGACGCGGTTCGTCTTCTTCCTTAAATTCCTCCTTGATGTCTGTCGAGAAAGCATTTGTGGGATAAGCGGCTGCCGGGTAGGGGTCAATTCCCATACGACGTAATTCTTCTAAACTATTTCTGCGGTTAATCTCTTGTTCACTCAGCTCTAGTAGATTCATCGTTTTGTCTATTTTCGATTTTATGCAAAAGTACGAAATCTTTCCGATATGCCCAACCTTTTCTTGTAATAACCAACCATTATGGATATATTTGCACAGCCGTTTGTAAGGCTGTTGTGAAATTAATATTTATGTTTATGGAATTGAAAAGAACTTATACAGAGGCTGAAGTGGCTGATTTGCTTTCGTGGTTTGAAGAGCGTACCGCACGTCTTCCCAAAGAGTTGCAGTTGAATAAAGCATCATTTATTCCTGACCTGAATAAAACAATAAAGGCTTTTGCTTCATTGGCTGTTGAGAACCGGAAGAATGCCACTTTCGGTGGACAAATAAAACTTTTTTTTGAAATAAGAGAGAAATTGCAAGAGCAGGGTATTGATTGAGACTTGTTTCAAATAGATGATTGACGCCTGACGAACAGGCCTTCTTTAAAATACGGGCTGGGCTTCTTGTTGAAATAAGAAGCCCAGTCCGTGATGTGTAACTCAGCTGCCTAATTGTTCATAATAGCTTGTGTAATTCAACTTGTTTTTGTGGAGATCAAATGATATATGCCTATATTCTTGAAACTTAATATTTTCAATATGGGAATATGTCTTCTTTTAATGGTTGAGAATTAGGTGGAATGGTTCTTTTCCTGTATTCTTCATAAAAACAATGCGGCGGTCCTCCTTTTTGGGGATTCCCGCCGCATTTTCATGTTGGTTTGTTGTTTCCGCAAGGTTCTTATGTCCTTGCCCTTGCGTGGTGCCCGGTTCCGGTTAGTAAACCGATACCTTCCTGCCGTTCACGATGTAGATGCCCTTGGACAGTGCGATACGCTGGCTTCCGTCCACGGTGCGGTCGTAGCAGGTCATGCCTCCGGCACTGACTACCGTCACCCGTGCGGGACGTTTCGTCTCGATGCGGATGGCGCCCTGCTCGATGACCACCTTCAGCTCTCCGGCCGCAGGGGTTGAACCGATGCCGGTGGCACCGTTGGCCTGGTAGGAGTCAAGTTCGGAACGCATCAGCTTGAAGGAGCCTATCTGGATGGCCTTGTTGCCCTCCAGGTTCACCACCATACCCAACGATACGGTTGTCTCTTCCCGGATGTCGAACACCAGCAGGCTGTCCGAGAGCGGGCTGTAGGAGAGCGCCTCCGTTGCCAGTGAGCAGGTGCCGGGCAGGCTTTCCGACTCGCTTACGGCCAGGAAGGAGCTTCCGGCATCGAACGAGCCGTTCGCGCTGAGGCTGAAGGCGTAGCGTCCCGCAGGAAGGGTCACCTTCTGGTAAGCCTTGTGGTCGGTGATGGACTCGGCGAAGTTGAAGAACTTGGTCATGATGGCAAAGCCGTCCGACTTGCCGCCGTCCACATAGGCGCCGGTGGTCACCTCTCCGTCCGTTACCGTACCCTCGAGTATCCAGCTTGAGGCCTCCGTGCCGGTCTCCAGCTGCTGGAAGCGGGAAGCGTCGGAGGGGTTCGTGCTCACGGAGGTGTGCAGGAACGGCGACTTGTAGTTGGTCAGGTATTCGGAGGTCACATCCTGGGCCTGTGTCTCGCTCATGCAGAAGATGCCGCGGGTAGCGCTCCAGGCGTCACCGGCAGGGCCGAAGCCCACGCGTACGCCCGTGTTCTTGTTGCTGCTCTGGTCGGCCACGTTGTCGGCCACCTCGTTGAAGTTGTAGTACAGGCGCAGGCCGGCAGCCTCGGCGGCGGCGATGTCGGAGATCGGGTTGTTGCCGTAGGCGAGCAGCTTGTCGGCGGACAGGGTCTTGGACCAGATCTGGAACTCGTCGATAACCGCGTTCATCGGGGCTTCTCCGCCGCCGATCTTGAAGTCGTCCAGCGAGGCGGTGATGTTGCCCGCGCTTACCTTGGTGCGGACGATGAGCTCGGCGTCACGGAATACGGACACATAGCCCGCCGCATAGGCGATGGCGTAGTGGTGCCACTCACCGGGGATGACCACGTTCTTCTCCGTAGTCATGGAAGAGCCCTTGACGTAGACGGTCAGCGCGCCGAAGGCGTTGGTGGTGCACAGGAAGGTCTCCTTGGAGACACCGATCTGGTGGCACTGCTGCGTGTTGGCGTTGGGGTTCAGCCAGTAGGAGATGGTGAAGTTGCCCACCTTGTTGTTGGCGAAGGGGTGGCTGAAGGTGACATACTCGCTGCCGCCGCCAAAGCGGAGGCCGTTGCCGCCGTCGGCGTTGCATACCACCAGGGCGCGTTTCTGTACGGCCGTGTCGCCGCCCACCTCGTTGCGGGTGATCAGCCTGGCGTCATAAACGCCCGTATGTCTCGGTTCGATGGAGCCGTTGCGGCCGTCCATGAGCATGCTGTTGGAGGGATTGGAGAGTTCCCAGCTCCAGGAAGTGGGGGCGTATTTGCTCGCATCCTCCAGGTAAGTGGTCTCGTCTTTGAGGACAACCGACGGGTTGATGCGGAACGCGCTCTGAGGGGCGGAGTTGCGTACCGTCACCTGACGGGTATCCGTGGTGGACTCGCCGGCGCTGTTGGTGACCTTCAGCGTCACGGTGTAAGTGCCCGCAGCGGTGAAGACCGCACCGGCATTGGTGGTGTACACCTTCTCTACCTCGGCGCCGGGGATGCTCCACTCGTAGGTGCAGCCCTCAGCGTAGCCGGAGACGTGGAACGTGACGCGGTCACCCGTGGAGATCTCGGAAGCCGAAGCCGTGAACGAGGCGTCGGGTGCGGCGGGCTTGTCGATGGTGATGTCCATCTCCTTCACCTGGCTGCTGCCGTCAGCGGCGGATACCGTGAGGCTGACCTTGAACGTGCCTTCCTTCGGGAAAATGAGCTGAGGGTTGGTGGCCTCCAGGTCCTTCACACCGGCGTCGGGAGCGTTCCACACCCATTTCACGGCGTTCGGACTGCTCTGGTTGGTGAATTGGACGGGGCTGCCCGCATAGTAAGGACCATCGGGAAGGGAGAAATCGGCGGTGAGTGCGCCGGAAGAGAATATCAGCGAAGTTTCCGATGTACGTGAAATATTACCATTCATCAATGGAGCGTCATTACTACCGGCCAGGTCTTTTACATACTTCTGTCCTCCTTCATCCGTTTGTAACGTATTCATGTTATAATAGGCAAGCAGCGTACTCTCGGCAGAAGGAACGAGAATAGTCGTATTCATGTAACGTGCAATTTGCTCTGCCGACGCCTTCTTCCCCTACAGGCGTATACCCTCATTAGAGCCCGTACCACCGATGGGAAGGTCACCGAAACCACCCAATCCGGAATAGGAAGAGCCGGTAATAGAGGCAGCTACTTGGCCGTTAATGTAGAGATTCAAGTTATTACCGTCTATTACGATAGCCATATGATACCACTGGTTTGTCTTGAGTGTACCGGCAGGAGTATTCACACGGTTTTTCCCGTCATTAGCCCAACCGGCGGAAACAGAACCGTCAGAGTTGGCATGAAGAAGGAATGTACCCCAACCTGTACCCACATGTTGGTTCCAGTTTTTCAGCATACTTGGTTTTAACCAATACTCGATGGTCACTGCTCCCCGGTTCTTAGCGAACACATTAGGGATCTTTATACCTGAGTTTGTACTCAATAATACATAGTTACGCCCCAAATCGGGAACAGGTTCACCAAGGGTATGGTTACTCTTGTTAGATTCAATCTCCTCTCCTGTATTCAACTTATAAACGGCGGATACCGTATAACTGGAACCGGGATTCGCAATGTCCGCTGTCAGCGTACCGGCATCGGCGGTGCT
>CABSGW010000149.1 GCA_902477365.1 uncultured Prevotellaceae bacterium | reverse complement strand
TACAGCCCAGTTCCCATTGGATACCTTCCAGTTTGTATTTGGTGGATGTATGGATTCCATGGCCCGAACTACACAACCACTTCTGCATGTGCCTCTTCAACCAACGCGCTGGCTGACGCCTTTAACCTGATACGTCTGGGCAAAGCCAACATGATGGTGACCGGAGGAGCCGAAGCAGCCGTATGGCCTGCCGGCGTAGGTGGCTTCAATGCCATGCATGCCCTCTCAACCCGTAACGACGACCCCACCCGCGCTTCACGCCCATTCAGCGCCAGCCGGGACGGAGTCGTAATTGGCGAGGGAGCAGGATGTCTGATCCTGGAAGAGTTGGAACACGCCAAAGCACGTGGAGCGAAGATTTATGCCGAAATAGCCGGTGCAGGCATGTCTGCCGATGCACACCATATTACGGCTTCGCATCCTGAAGGACTGGGTGCACACCTGGTCATGACCAACGCATTGGAAGATGCCGGCATGCAACCTGAAGACATTGACTACATCAACGTGCACGGAACGTCAACCCCTGTGGGCGATATCTCCGAAGCCAAAGCTATCAAACAGTTGTTTGGCGAACACGCTTACAAGCTGAATATCAGCTCTACCAAGTCAATGACAGGACACCTGTTGGGTGCTGCTGGTGCTGTCGAAGCCATCGCAAGTATCCTTGCCGTTCGTGACAACATCGTTCCGCCTACCATCAACCACGAAGAAGGCGACAACGATCCCGAAATCGACTACGACTTAAACTACACCTTTAACAAGGCACAGGAACGCGAAGTTCGCGCAGCCCTGAGTAATACATTCGGTTTTGGCGGTCACAACGCATGTGTTATTGTGAAGAAATATGCTGAATAAGCACATCTCGCAATGAGAATCAATCTATTAGACAAAATAAAGCTCTGTTTCAATAAGAAACGGCAGCTTTATTTTGATTTATACCCTATTCTGGGTTTCTATCCCCGTAACATAGCTCCCTACGAACAGGCATTGGTACACAGTTCACTCAGGCAACGGAACGCCAAAGGAAACATGATTAACAATGAACGGCTGGAATTTCTGGGAGACGCCATCATAGAAGCTGTGATAAGCGACGTGGTATACCACCGTTTCGAAGGAAAACGGGAAGGATTTCTGACAACCACCCGCAGCAAACTCGTACAAAGGGAAACACTCAACAAAGTGGCTATGGAAATAGGCCTGAACGAACTGATACACACAACGATCAGACGGGAAGAGCAGCACAACAGCTACTTGGGAGGAAATGCTTTCGAGGCACTGGTAGGCGCCATCTACCTGGATAGGGGATATAAAACCTGTCAATGGTTTCTGTGTAACCGCATCCTGGGACGTGTCATCAACCTGGACGACATGGCGCAGCGTGAAATGAACTTCAAGAGCAAACTGCTGGAATGGAGTCAGAAGAACCACATCGAAACAGACTTTGCCCTGACCCATGTGGAGAACGAAGGAACGGATTCACCCGTTTTTCAAACAACTATTAAACTGGAAAACATTGAGATAGGTTGCGGGCGCGGATTCTCGAAGAAAGAGAGTCAGCAAGAAGCGGCCAAAAATACCGTACTACGGCTCAAAAACGAACCGCAGCTGGCAAAGACAATCTTAAAGAAGAAGAAAATACGGCTCGGCGAACTGCCGGCGGAGGAAGTTTCCAGTGACGGTAGCGCAACAGCGCCCAAACCGGAGCGACCGGTAAAGAAACGCACCCGGAAGGCCGCCGCAAAGGCCCGTGAAGATGGAAGCGAAGCAGCTGTTCCACAAGCAACGGAAAAAAAACAGCCTGCACCAGCCAAACAGGAGAAACAGTCTGCCAAACAGGAGAAGCAACCGGTCAAAACAAAAAAAGAGGAACAACCTGTAAAGAAGGCCGCACCTGCCAAAAAGACTGAGAATCCGGTAGCCAAAAAAGAGCGGGAAGCAGAAAAAACGACGACAAGCAACGAGACCGGACAGGTGAAGCCGGCCAGAAGGCAACGGCAACGGAAGAAAACCGACGACACAACGGTGAAGCAGGTAGCAGAGCCCTTGGAGCCGACCATAGAACAAAAGGAGAAAGAAGCCATCATACGGGCGGCCGAAGAAGCCGCATTCACCCAATGATGCAGACGGTATGGCGTTGCCATCCCCCTCCTCCCCACAAATGCCCGGAATGTTCTGGGCATTACTTGTTAACAGAAATCATTAGGCGGGTTGAAAACTTTCTGTTAACTTTGCACATTACTCTTAATACCGTCCAGATCTTGCGCAAACAAAGATGAAGATAACACCCTTTTTACGTCCTGTCTTTGCCCGTCGGCAGAAAGCGATCGAACGCTATACCGAGAGCGAAGCTTTGCAACGTGCCGTACTGGCACGCCTGTTGCAACGTGCAGCCTCAACCGAATGGGGACAACGCTACGGCTATGCCGGAATAAAACAGTACGAGACATTTGCCACAAACGTACCGGTAAACACCTATGAAGAGCTGAAAGGCTACATAGACCGCATGAGACACGGTGAACGCGATGTGTTATGGCCCGGAAAAGTGCAATGGTTTGCCAAGTCTTCAGGTACCACCAACGACAAGAGCAAATTCATACCCGTAAGTGCGGAAGGCCTCAAAGACACACATTATGCCGGAGGAACAGACGCCGTGGCACTCTATTTGCATAACCACCCAAAGAGCAATCTCTTCGACGGACGTGCGCTGATATTGGGCGGTAGCCACGCACCTAATTACAACGTGGCAGGTAGCCTGGTGGGCGACCTGAGCGCTATTCTTATCGAGAACATCAATCCGCTTGTGAACCTTGTCCGCGTTCCTAAAAAAGAGACTGCCCTATTGGCCGATTTCGAACTGAAACGCGACCGCATAGCACACGAGGCCATGAACAAACGCGTTACCAACCTGAGCGGTGTACCTTCGTGGATGCTCTCCGTCATCAACCGCGTACTCGAAATTTCGGGTAAGCAGTATTTGGACGAAGTGTGGCCCGAACTGGAAGTGTTCTTCCACGGCGGCGTAGCCTTCACCCCTTATCGGGAACAATACAAACAACTCATCCGCAATCCGCAGATGAACTACATGGAGACCTACAACGCCAGTGAGGGTTTTTTCGGATTACAGAACGATCCGACCGATCCGGCTATGCTGCTGATGATAGACTACGGCGTGTTCTACGAATTTATCCCGATGGAGGAACTCGGCAAGCCCAATCCGCAGGTCATCCCGCTGTGGGAAGTGGAACAAGGCCGGAACTATGCCATCCTCATCAGTACGTCGTGCGGACTGTGGCGCTATCAGATTGGAGACACCGTGCGCTTCACCTCCACCAACCCCTATAAATTCGTCATCAGCGGACGCACAAAGAGCTTTATCAATGCCTTTGGGGAGGAGTTGATCGTTGACAATGCGGAAAAAGGACTTGCCGCAGCCTGTCAGGCTACCGGCGCACAAGTGGCCGACTACACCGCGGCCCCGATCTTCATGGATATACACGGAAAATGCAGCCATCAGTGGCTCATCGAATTTACACGCCGTCCCGACTCACCGGAACGCTTTGCCCAGATACTGGACAACACCTTGCAGCAAATAAATTCCGACTACGAAGCCAAACGCTACAAGGACATTACGCTACAGCCGCTGCAACTGGTAGAAGCACGTCCCGGCTTGTTCAACGACTGGCTCAAGAGTAAAGGAAAACTGGGCGGACAGCATAAAGTGCCGCGCCTGAGCAATAGCCGAGACATCATTGACGAGATTTTAGCCCTAAACACCGCCGACACACACGCATGAAACATATTGCCATCTGCCTTTCCCGGTTCATCCTCATCAGCCTGTTAGTCATTGCGTGCGCCAACCCCGGCTCACCGGACGGAGGCCCTTGGGACGAGACACCGCCACACATCGTCAGTTCGATACCCAAGGCATATGCCACCAACCAGAAAAGCAAGCGCATCACGCTGCAATTCAACGAGCATGTCAAGCTCAACAATGCCGCCGAAAAGGTGATCATCTCACCTCCCCAACTCGAAATGCCCGACATCCGCGCAAACGGAAGCCGCATTTCGGTTGATCTGAAAGACGACCTTTCCAAAAGTACAACCTATACCATTGACTTCGGAGACGCCATTGAAGATAACAACGAGGGCAATCCGATGGGCGAATATGCCTTTGTTTTTTCCACAGGTGAACAGATCGACACACTGCAAATATCGGGACACGTCCTTGAAGCCTCGAACCTGGAGCCCATCAAAGGCATCCTGGTCGGCCTGCAAAGCGACACTACCCGTTCAGCCTTCCGTGAGAAGGCCTTCGACCGCGTGGGACGCACCAACGGAAGCGGACAGTTCACCATCAAGGGAATAGCTCCGGGCAGTTACCGCATCTATGCGCTGAACGATGCCGACGGCGACTTCCGCTTCGGACAGAAAAGTGAGAAGATCGCGTTCCTAGACCAACTGGTTGTGCCGTCTTTCGAGCCGGCCCTCCGTAACGATACCCTGTGGGCCGACAGCGTGCGCATTGACACCATCCGACAAGTGGAATACACGCGTTTTCTGCCTGATGACGTGGTGTTGCGTGCCTTCACCGAACCACAGACCGACCGTCACCTGTTGAAAACCGAACGGCCGGATCATACGCGCTTCACCCTTTATTTTACAGCACCCTCGACAGAAGAACCCAACTTGCGCGGCCTCAACTTTAACAGCGACAGCGCTTTTCTGATAGACAAGACGATAGGAAACGATACGCTGACTTATTGGCTACGCGACACGAACCTTGTAAAGATGGATACGCTCGAGATTGCACTGACCTACGACGAGACCGACGATTCCACCGGCATCCGCCATCCCCGCACCGACACGTTGGATTTAACTCCGAAAATATCCTATGCCAAAGTATTGGAGAAACGCGCCGACGAACTCAAAGAGTGGGAAAAACAGATGGAGAAACGGAAAAAGAATGTCCGGCGGACAGCACCTAAAAAGCCCCGTCAGGTATTGAACATAGCAAACAAGAGCGGAACCGGGCTAAACCCCATGAACAATCCGAACATCACCTTCAGCGAACCGCTGGCACAGATGGACACATCGTTGATGCGCCTACAACTACGCGTGGACACGAACTGGGTTGACGTACCTTACCTGTTGGAGAAAGACGAAGGCAAACTGCTCAGCTACAGCCTCTATGGAGAGTGGCGTTCCAAACAAGAATACCGTTTTGTGGCCGACTCGGCGGCTTTTCACAGCATCTACCAGCACACAAACAACAAATTCGATGCGAATTTCAACATCTCGTCCGACGATAGTTTCGGGTCGCTTTTCATCAATGCACACGGCACTGACACGGCACAGGTCATCATCCAACTGCTGAACACCGCCGACCGCCCTATACGCAGCATTACCAGCACCGACGGACATGCCGATTTCTATTATCTGTCACCCGGCAGTTACTTTATGCGGATCATCATCGACCGCAACCGGAACGGTGTGTGGGATACCGGCGATTACGACAAAGGCCTGCAACCCGAAGAGGTGTATTACTATCCCGGCGAACTGGTGGTACGCGCCCGCTGGGACATTGAACAGGACTGGTACATTACCAATACGGCACTGACCCTGCAAAAACCGGCCAAGATCACCAAACAAAAACCCGATCAGAAAAAGAGGATACAGAACCGCAACGCCGAACGCGAACGCGAAAAACGCTAAACCCAAACGCCCTATGAAGAAGTTCCTAGTAGCCATCAGCCTGTTATGCTCCTGTTTCGTGGGCAAAGCCCAGGCACAATGCACCACCGAAAACACCGCGTTCCAGAGTGGAGAAACCCTTATTTACGACCTTTACTTCAACTGGAAATTCATCTGGCTGAAAGCCGGAACAGCATCCATGAGCATCTCCAACACCGTATATCAGGGCAAACCAGCCTACCGCACCTGGCTCATCACACGCGGCTCCAAACGGGTTGACCGCTATTTTGTACTGCGCGACACCCTCACCTCGTATGTCACACACGACCTGCAACCCCTTTACTTCCGTAAGGCCGCCGAAGAGGGTAACAGCTACAACCTGGACGACATCTGGTACAGCTATGCCAACAACCGCTCCAACGTAAAGCAGCGCCACCAAAACAAGAAAGGCAAAGTGACCCACAGCGAGTTCAGCAGCGAAGCCTGCATTTTCGATATGCTCAGCATGCTGTTACGCGCCCGCTCGTTCGACGCCAGCCAGTTCAAGAAGGGGCATAAACTGCGTTTCCGCATGGCCGACGGAAAGGACTGCGAATGGCAAACCCTGGTGTACCGGGGTAAATCGAATTTCAAGGTAGAGAACAGCACCACTACCTACCGTTGCCTGGTATTCTCGTTTGTAGAATATGAAGGAGACAAAGAAAAGGAGGTCATCACCTTTTATATTACCGATGACGCCAACCACCTGCCCGTGCGGCTCGACATGTTCCTCAAGTCCGGTGCGCGTGGCATACGAAATCCGCAAACAGCCAAAATAAACCAGTAAACAATCCTTCCCTTTTATTTTTACACGGACAGGGCAGCTCGTTTGAACGAACTGCCCTGTCCGTGTAAAAAAGCAGCCCTTCTCCCGAAAACCGCAACCGTCTGCCTCTCGCTTCTTTTCGCCTCAATTTAAACTTGTTCAGGCAAGAATTAATTCCTACC
>CABSGW010000148.1 GCA_902477365.1 uncultured Prevotellaceae bacterium | reverse complement strand
AGAGACATTGTTGGCTGGGAATGAAAAGCGGAATTTCGTGCAAAGATGGGCTACATTAGCAGCTTGCATTACATAAGGCGGTGTTTGTTCTATACAGGCATCCATGCTATTCAATACATCACGGATATATTGCACAACATAATCTTGCTCCTTACGGTTTTTTTCGGTCCATTCTACCAAATTGCTGCTATCTTTCAATGATGCATACGGCATTGTACCAGCCAAGGCTACGGTCTGCCATTCGTTACAACGACCGGTCAGCAATGGTTCAGGGGTAGCAACCAACCATGTTCCTGTGGCCGGTGTGTGGCATAGTGCTATGTATTGATGCGGATAGTAGTTACATGCTTTTAAGAAAAGTTCTACAGGCTGCACATCGTTTGCTCCGTTACACATTATTTCTTCACAACGAGCCAATACTAGTTTATGAAACCGATCTTCTCTTATTGCATGAATAAAACTATTAAAATCTTTGATGTATAGTTGTTTATTGGTGTTTTTAGTTGGCTCGAGCTTAAGGTTTGAAATATATTCCGAATCATCTTCGGGTTGGGGATAGGTAAATGAGAAATCCGGTTTAATACATACTGCAGGATACTGTTTGGAAATGGAAAAAGGTACGATTACAAAGCCGGTATGATTGTCTAAGAATTCTAGAGAATTATGACAAGAAGGAGCTGTTTGCTGCATCACCATCTGAACTTTTTTCTCTTCCGGGTAGCGGAAGAGTGCATAGGCTGTAGCCTGGGTGACATGTTGATTGATTACTTTTTTCAACCGATGCATAGAAATAACCGATCCTTAAAAGATGAATAAAATATTACTAGATGTGCATAAGTGGAACAAGCCATTTACATAGAAAATATCCACCAACCAGTAACCATACATAAATGATAGCTGCCAGATAAAATGGTTTTGCACCAGCTTGTTTGAATTTGTCTATACTGGTTTCAGTGCCAAGTGCCGTCATGGCCATTGTTAATAGGAAATTATCAAAACTCGTCATCATTTCCAGTCCGCTATTTAATAGGTCGTTAGGAATCAGCAATGTGCTGTGTAACCATGAATTAACAGCTATGACAGCAATAAATCCAAAGGCAAACCAGGGTATGGTAATTTTACTTTTTCCGTTATCGGATATGTCTGTGTGTCGTTTTTTTCGAACAAGTGCAATTAGGTAACTCATAATCAGCAGTACGGGAGCTAGCATCATGACACGTATCATTTTAGTGATGGTTGCCTGGCTGGCCAACTGAAGTGTTCCGTCCGGATCCATCGCGTTTCCAGCTCCCACAACGTGAGCTACTTCATGTAGGGTGGCTCCCGTATAAAGGGCCATTTCTTCGGTACTCATATTCAATATCCCCGAACGGAATAGTATTGGATATAGAAACATGGATAGCGTACCGAATAAAACAACGGTTGATACGGCGATGGCTGTTTTATGTGGTGCGCATTTAATAACGGGTTCTGCACCTAATACGGCAGCCGCACCGCAAATGGCACTACCTGTTGAAGTGATGAGGGCTGTCTTTTCGTCCATTTTCAGTATACGGCCAACAATTACACCCAGTATAATTGTTCCTGCAATGATAATTGTGTCGAGTAAAACGGCGGGAAGTCCAATGCTGACAACCTGCTGAAAGGTCAGACGGAAGCCGTAGAGCACAATACCTGTTCGTAATACTTGTTTTGTACAAAACTTTATTCCGGGCAACCATGTCTCGGGAATAAAGTTGCGCAGACTGTTGGCATACAGCATTCCTAAAATGATACCAACAATCAGTGGACTGAACGATAAGTCCTTTACCCATTGAAATCCACTAATATAGAATGCGGAAAGGGAAAATAATGCTATAAGCAGAATACCGTGGTACACATTACCTTTTTGTTCGCTAATCATAGGGTCTTTCTTTGATTTTTTATTTGCTATGCAAAATTGCTAAAAATAACCGGACTAATCATGGTTCTGCCCAGAAAAAACATGGTTATTGTTGAACACACTTCAAATAAGCAGGTTGCCGATTATTCATTCGGTTCTAAATGCATGGCAAATGATCATAGTGTGTTTATACGAGATGCTCAGTCCAATGTCAGCCTAGGACGAGTGATGCCTTTGTAATGTCAAAAACGACCAGCGCATGTCGTTGCAACGACATGCGCTGGTCGTACGGTCTGACTGGGTAGGTTGATTATCACGATGCTGTCTGCTTCTTACGAAAGAAGAACAATGCATCTAAACGGATAATTGAGAGAGATTAAAGGGAGGATGCTGAAGTGCCGGGCTGGGTCTGATCGTATGAAAAATGCCGGCATCGGCTTAATAGTTTGTTATATAATTCGTTACGTGAGAGTAATGTCTTGTTTCCGATGATAAACAATTGTTTTCTGGCTCTTGTTAAGGCTACGTTTAATTTTCTATCTACCGATACATCTTCTATTTGTTGAATATTAGACAGGATATTTAGCTGGTATTTTTGATGTATTGTGGTACTGAACAAGATAATATTACGTTGGCTACCTTGGTAACATTCTACCGTATCAATGGTGATTTCAGACGTTGAGGGCAACTGACGGGCGGCAATCGCATTCCTAATCGTTGTTATTTGGTTACGGAAAGGTACTATAATACCGATTTCCTTATTTGCATCAAATGCCTTGTTTTCATGTTGGTGCAGGTGTATAAAACATTCAACTAGCCAGGCGATGCATTGGGCTTCCTCGTAATTGCTTTTGTTATTCTCCACCAAGCCACTTGATGTTACTGATAAAAAGCCCAAACGGGTTGAAGCAACAAATTGCTCCCAACTGTTTGGGGGGGATAGTTTGTTCCATGTCAGTGGGCCTGTTTGGTGAGGAAGAGGGATGGAAGACAAGTTTTTTGCATAGAAAAAATCATTGACAAATGCACAGATTTCTTCATGCATACGCCCTTGTTTGTGCAACATGCCGTAAGCATGTGTCCACTTATTGGTTATTGCATTCGCAAGCAAACGCTCGAAAAGCGAATTGCGGCAATTAGTCAGTCCTGTAATATGGAGTTCTGATGGTATAATGGCAGAGGTATCTGTTGGTTGAAGTACCACAGCTGGCAGCTGTTTGTGGTCACCTATAAGAATGAATTTGCGGATATAGCATTCTTTTTCATTACTTGAACAAAGTATCTTAAGTATTTGTGGTTCTAATACTTGAGATGCTTCATCAAGTATCGCTGTATCAAAATGCTTATAAGCTAACAAGTCTGTTTTTCCATTCATGCTGGAAACTGTACTGACCCAAATCGTGGTTTGTTGGATCAGTGTTTGGGTAGCCCGTAAGGTGTGACATGTTTGTGCGGCATTGTCAAATAATCTATGCTGGTATTGAGGGGCACAGCTTAGTTCATTACCAATTCGCAGATAAGGCGGTGAGGGAGTGATGCGTTCTAGTGTTTCGCAAATTTCGTCTACGGCCCGATTGGTATAAGCCAACAAAAGCAGGTTCTTTTGCGTAGATAATGACTGGTTTTCGGCAATGAATTCTTCTACCATGGCTCGCAGTGCCATACTGGTTTTTCCTGTTCCGGGTGGCCCTATCAGTAAGAAATAATCTTCTGCTTGTGACGCTTTGCACACAATCTCTTGTAATGCAGGGTTGGGAGGGGAGGTGTGAAGCTGTTTGCTTTTGTTTATTTGAGGACTTCTTATTCCTAGAAGGAGATCCCTACGTTCCTTGGGAGATGTCAGGAAGCAATGTAATCCTTGGTAACAGTGTGTAAAGGTCGCATCCATGGAATCATGTTCTAGGGCATATAGTCCGCCAAAGTGGAATATACTTAGATTTTTTTGTCTATTTAACAATTTGATAATTAGATGGATATCATCCATCTCTTCAATAGATCCTCTAAATATCTGTTTGTTGGTGGCATTGTCTGTCCTATCGCATCGTTCGTATAGTATTACGGCATCTCCAATACGAAAATTGGGTAAGACGTTGTCAAGGGTGTGTGTATATTTCAGACAAATTCGATCCACCCCTTCATTATCCTCTAGGGATGAGTTTTGTGGGATTAGTTGCAGGTCTATGAGGATGTCACCTGAAAGCATTTTTGTTTCAGTGTCTAAATTCCATACATTGGAAAATCCACGGTTGGAATCGGGATTGTTATCGCCTGTTTTAGCTAAGAACTGCTCTTTGGCCGTAAAGGATAGGAAGGTTTCGAAATACTTTTTTTCAATAGTCGATGCTTGGACTATCGGTTGGATGATGTTTTCTATTTCAGGTTTCAAATAGGTGTGATAGAAACGTCCGTCCAACTGTTTCTCGTTTATGATACATTCATCTAGCCAGGATTCCAGCTGTTCATGCTTCCCTGTCCGTATTAACAACTCCAAATAAACTATACGGTTACGAAGCATAAGAGCTTGTTGGATTTGTCTTTTGCTCCCTCTTTGATCAAAAAAAAGCGGATAGTGAGAGTAAAACAAGAAGGCAGAAACCTTTTGATAGGGCATATTTAAGTTGTAATGAAGAATCTCCTTGTAAAGAGCCATTTGTATGCTATGTGCCTCTTTGGGGTAGTTCTTTCCGTGTAGCCATTCTGCTTTTCCGCTTTTTAATTCAATGAGTTTGGTCGCATCGTTTGTCAGTACATCCATTCTGCCCCTTAAACCTAAAGCCTCACAGATGAAGGAGGGTTCCAGTTGTACTTTTTCGATGGAAATACCGATTTCATCGGCTAAAAAATGCTTGTTAACGGCTTCATAAATTGTGCTGAATTGGTGTTCGGCTTCTTTAAAGAAAGAGGGTTGTATGTGAGGACGACAGCAGGCATAGTCTAACATGGCCTGACGGAAATGTTTCTGAATGGATGATTTATAGCGTTCTTTTATCGGGACAACAGGCTTGTCTGTGTCGGTTGGATGATAGATACAATCGTCCATAAACTGATTGGCGGCATTTCCTAAAAGGATGGAAGGAGAATTACTACGTGTTTTGAATCGGTCTAGCAAATAGTTGACAGGGTGACTTCCATAAGGTTTGAAACAAGCGGCTAATGCACTGACATCAATCAAGAAGTCTGGTTCTATGACGATGAAATCCGGATAGAGTATGTTTTCTTGTAGATGTAGAGAAAGTAAATTGATCGTACAACCTTCATATAGCATCTCTTGCCACGAAGGTAGAGATGTGAAACTGTTTTCTTCTGGTAATTTAACTGTGTAAACATTGGGGGGAAGTGTATTTACCGGATAAATGTGGACAAAAGAGTCGTTACAGGAAACAACTGTGGCTCGTATACATTTGTAAGTGGATGATTTATGAAACGTATTTATCGATCGTGGTTGCTCCGACAGGTTGTTCAATAATACCGGTATAGGGCTGTGGGTGATGCATCCGATGAATTGGGCTGTTTTTTGTATGGAGAATAGAAATAATGCATCTGTAGCCTCTTCTTTTTTTTGAGCTATATTGATGGCTGTTCTACGTATCAGATCTATTTCCGTTAATGGAAACTGATGTATTTTACATAAAGCGTATAATTGGGCCGCAAGGCCGGTATAATTTGTCGATAAAAGCGAAGTTTGTGCATTGACAAAACGCTTCAGAAGGGAAAAAAGGGTTTCATGTTTTTTGCGAACAGACAAATTGCTTTTTAGTAACGCTTCTAATTCCTCAAAATAGTCTGTGCTGTTATTCATTGATCGGTTCTTTGGTGTTTTCTTTTGCTTGAATCAACTTTTCAATTTCGTCAGGCTTGAGTATTTCTTGCTTCGTATTAAAGCGGTTTCGTTTGGTGGCTCTGTTGGGTTGGAACACATTACCTACATTTCCGTTTTTGCCACTTCCTTTCCGATAAATATCCCAACGTTCCATGATTGAAAACACATAATTATAGGTTTCAGTTCCAATCATATACCCATATTTAACTATCGGATCGTTGTAATAGGTTGGAGTACTGAGTGCTTTGACATAGAATGAGACATCTTTCCACGAACCGGCATTTTTTTTGTATTTGGAAGTTAGTTTCATGGCATCGCGTATGTGATGGTATCCGCCGTTATATGCTGCTAATACAAAACATATCCGATCTATCCGGTTGGGTATGTCTGAAAATTTTTTCTCCAGTTGTTTCAAATAATTTGCAGCCGCTTCTATGTTTTTTCCGGGATGATGTATTTGGTCAAACGGCAAATGAAGCAAGTCTGCTGTCCCTGGCATAATTTGCATTAATCCTCTAGCACCAGCCCACGAAACGGCTTTAGGATCGAACGCTGATTCTTGATAACATTGTGCTGCTAATAGCTTCCAGTCCCATCCAATACGTTGACCGTGACGCATGAATTCGGCATCATAAGGTGAAATAATTCCTTGTTGTAACGATATATAAGGAGCTCTCACATTACGTTTTGCAGGAATACTTATGCGAGTTTGGGTTTCGACTGTGTTCTCTATGAGTTTCTTTTTACGCGTAGGCTTATACCAAGCATCAATGGCAGATTTTAGTTTTATTGCCTGGTTACGAATAGCCCATCCTGTCGTTTGTTTCTGAAGTGTTGAATATGTACTGGTTACCGAGTCACTGGCACATGGCGTGAATCCCGTTTTTGTAATGATTTCTGTGGGTAGTTCATAAGCAATCAAGTCTGCTTCACCGGAACGTAAATATTGGAATAATGCGGTAGTGTCTTTTACCACTTCCATACGCAAACGTACTCCTTGACTCTGTGCAAAGAG
>CABSGW010000147.1 GCA_902477365.1 uncultured Prevotellaceae bacterium | reverse complement strand
GGTACACCGGTACTAATTGATGCCGGAGTAGGTACGTATACACGGCAAACATTCAGTAACGAACGTTATTCTATTTGGACCATGCAAAGTGACTATCACAACTTGCCGATGATTAATGGTATCCCCGAAAAATATGGTACGAATTTCAAGGCTTCTAACGTGAAAGCTTCAAAGGATGGCTTTTCTGCCAACATAGCCACAGCTTATCCGGAAGAGGCCAAGGCTAAGACATGGATACGGACGTACAAAGTGAATGGCAAGAAACTGCGGATTCAGGATAGTTTTGAGCTGCATGAGGTTGTAAATCCTAATGTGATAAACTTTATGACTTGGGGTAAAGTGAATTGTGCGGAGAAAGGAAAGGTGGCAATTCAAGTGGGCGACGTGAAGGCCTTTTTGCAGTACAACCCGGATAAATTTGAATTAGCCATTGAACCGAAGGAACTGACTGACACCAGGCTTTCCAAAGTTTGGGGAAAGGTTATTTATCGATTGTCATTTAAAGCCAAGCAAACAGTGAAAAAAGGAAACTATTCATTTACCCTCTACAAACATTGAAGAACAGAGCGAAAACTTACGGAAGAATCGATCTGGAATAGGAACATATTCATGTATTTGTTATCACTTGCTGAAAACAAACTGGGCATCTCGTCATAACAAATTGGGCAGTTCGTGTTTAGATGCAGGCGTGTTCGTTGGAGCCAATCTATGACAACTGGAAACAAAAGCACACCATTTACCCTACAGGATAAGGGCAGATGGTGTGCTTTAAACAAATTGTTTTTTATACAGTCCACTAAAATTGTTGGCTATTTTAGAGAAATAGGGTTGACATTTCTCAGAAGTGCTTCTTACGGGTTGTATAGGTTAAACATCACCTTGTTACACGAAAGAGGATATCCGAAAAGGGTATACTCTTTCGTGTAATATTAAACAATGTACGTTGAATAATTCCTGTTTATCGGTTCAGTGAGAACCGCATACTTACACCGAAGTCTTGTTGTGTAGTAGGATAAGAACTGGATGACAGTAAAGGCGTATTGGTTTGCCTGTCGTAATAAGCACTTAATGTCAATAGTTTGCTGAGTGTATAGTCTGCAATAAATGAAATTTTTAATGCTTTGTTTCCACTTGTCGCTTGCGAGTTGAGTGAAATGATGTCTCTATTTAAAGCACTTTGGTCTCGCAGAGAAAAATCCAGACGCAAATTAAGTTCATTGTTCATTCCTTCAGAAGCATTGCTGGATGCATTAGACGACTGGTTTTGCTGTTGATTTTTCCCACTTCGTCTATTCCGGCTTTTTCTATTTCCTGTAAATATTTTTAAGTCATTAATTTTGTATCCCAAGCCAATAACCCAATCACTGGATCTGGTTTCATTGATTTGCTGGGAAGTCATACTTAGGTTCAGAATACGTGAACGTCTATATTCTACTTTCGCACTTAAATTATTGTTCAACGTCATATCTACTCCAACAAGCGGACTGAAGTTTTCATTAAGCGATATGGAACTGATATCAAACATACTGCTTGGAGTCGGGTTTCCCGAGGTGATGTTCTCAATGAAGCCCATACCACCGATGTTGGTTATGTAGCTGGTATAAGTGTTGTATGAGCCTACTTGATAGATGCTTTGATAGCTATGATTGATATTGAAGCTCTTAAAGTGATCTTTAATCCAAGGCAGTTTTGATAGTCCGCCATAGGTCATTTTCCAGTTTGGCAACATGCGTAATACCGATGGGAATAGGTCTAATGAGGAAGAAGTACCTCCTCCACAATAGGCCGCCAAGAAAGCCGGTATCATGACGTCGGAAGAGTATTTACTGATAGTACCGTTTTCCGGGTTGAATAGTTGTCCGGCCAAGGCGCTTTGTTCAGGGTAGGGAGCATTGGCATAACGGGCTTCAATGCGATTACGGAAGACGTCTAAGTATTTTACAAATTTATTAAATGTCTTGCTGGAGTAATTGTTATCAGCCGATCCGATACTTTCAAATGCAGATGAGATACTAATGGTAGTCATAGAGAAGCTACCTGTTTGTGTGGTAGGCATTCCGGCATACATGTATTGAATTCTCTTGGCTTTAGTCATTGTGCGACTGGCATTCAAGTCTATTTTGAAGTTCTTGAATGGTTCAACCAACATACGTATTTGTAAGTCTTCACTTGCATTGGTCGTGGCCGGAGTAGCGACACTGTCGTTATTCAATAACCAGCCTCGATCATATGCTTTTTGTATATAGCTTTCATCGGTAAGGCCGAATGCAAAATCTAAACCGGGTTGCAAGCCACCGCTACTCCGTTGTCCGAAGATATCACCAATCTGAGGTAAGAAACCTGGAATAGACATATTGAACGAATTGCGGTATGAAATGCTGACATTTCGAACCATCATGGCAGCTCGGGCTGCGTATTGCATCGTATTATACCATTTGGTATCTTCGGCTTTTCTTCCAGGTGTTATTTTTACTTTTACTTTGATGGAATCCCGTGTTTGAACCTCAATAATGTTATGATTCTTGATTTTGTATTTTAGGGCATAGTGTGTACCGTCTTCTTTAAATGCTTGCACACGAATACGTTTGTTCCTCAGGTTATGCGATATATTTAGGGTGGTGTCTGTTTTTAGTTGAACTTCTTGTTCATAAGGTTTAATAACTGTTTTTGCTTTAGGAGGACGTCCGCCGGCAAAACGACTATTTGTTTTCTTCAAGAAAGGGACATGGTTGTAAAGCATTTCCAAATTGAGTTTACCATTGGCATTGATGGTACGTGAGTTGGTGATGGTATTTCCCAAGTTGGTACCACGTTCTAACTGAGCACCTCTGTTCCATGAATATGTTGCAGTATAATTGACATCCGTATTCAGCCAATCAAAGATGGGGAGTTTATTAATAGGTATTTTCCAAGATGCTTTAAAGTCCTGTTGATAGGAAAGAGGAGTCCCTAAGTTTTTAATACTATGCCATACTGAATCTTTCCACGCCGAATAACGGTCTGGATAAAGGTCTTTGTTCACCGGACTGTTCGGTTGCACAATTTCCGCATTGGTGGCTGAGGTAAATGACGTACTGATGGTCTTGGTAAAATCCCAACGTAAGGCAAATTGCCTGTTCCATAAGAAGTCGCTAGCCCACGTAAGTGGAAGCGATTGGTTGTTAAGGTTGTCCAGATCCCTTTCCTGCAATTCATAGTAACTACGCGTAATGTCGGAGTTAATAGAAATATTTTGTGGTAAGAAGTTTATCTGTTCTTCTTTGAGGAGTTTCCACCATTTGTTTTTGCTTTTAATCGCATTCTTGAAGGGTTGCCATTCTTTGTATTTGGGTGAATAGGTATAATTGGCATTCCATTTCCACTGGTCGTCAGTCTCCCAAACCGTTGTTTCTCCAGTTGTCCGTTTGTGGCTGTGTGAATAACCGAAAGAAAAGTTTCCCGGATCGTAAGGCATCGGATTGGCTGAAACAATGTTCACACGCATATTACTTAAACTGAAATTACTGTTTTCAACCGTACTGGTTGTCATGTTTTCCAAAGAGTCACGCTCCCTTCTGCTCGAGGTGGCATTTAGAGCGTCTTTCAAGTTCATATCCGTGTCCAGCGGATTGTATTTGGGCACAGTTTTCTCCTTGCTATAAGAGAAATAGATAGGTGCTTGTACTTTTGCTTTTTCAGGTAAGAATCTTCCTAGTTCAAAATTTGTACTTACGCTATATTGGTATAAATTGTCTGTACGACGTTCGTTAACACGCTCTTCCAGCCCGCCAAAACCGTCCGTCTCAACATGTCCGGTGAGATTAACAGATCCAACATCCGACAACTGTAGGTTTAGGTTACCTTGTGCCGCCCATCCTCCTTTATTGGAATATTGTTGTAGACGCATTTCATTGACCCACACCTCTATGCTTTTGGTCGAACGCGAGTTGTTACGGACACCAATCATGACAGTGCGTATTTCTCCCAATGAAGGATTACCCATAATACTTATTTTATTATTGGGTTTTGAGGAATCATATTCTGAGTAGATGCTTGAATAGTTTGCCATTCCTACGGCTTTCTTCTTATTTCTTTCGCGTTTTAAGTTTGTGAAGATTGACAGATCAATATCCAGCATATTCTCTTCGGGCCATACAATCTTTGCGTCTTCTCTGGTTGTATATCTTCCTTCCGGAGTAAGTTTTAAAGGAATCTCATATTCGTAGAAATTGTTCTTATAGTCAGATCCTAAGCGGATAAATATGCTTACCTGGTCATTTTCCAATGTCCGGTCACCAGGCAAGGCATTGGCGTGAACGAATGTCTGTAAGTGTTTATACCGCCGTAAATCAATATTCATATTATTGTATACGGCACGTGCATCGTCTGTTGCCAAATTGCGTACAATGATGCTGAGAGCCTGTTCGTTACTTTCCCGCATTTGGGTTTGACCCGGTATTACCTCTCTTGTTATGCCGGGAGGCAGTACATAGTTTACAGGCGTTTTGTCATTGTTTTCTTCAATGTTTACAGCCGATACCTCCATCGTACCACTAATGCTGGGTGCTTTTCCGGCGTATAGCGCCTGTTCATAATTACGCCACTCTCCACGTACCAGCTCCAATGTAGCAAAACGTAAGACGATGGGCTTCTGGAAATTGGTAAGGAACATACGCATAAAGCGAATGCTGTTGAAATCACTGATATTACCTTCTTTGCGTTCGTATTTTTTGATAGGTACACGGAATAAGAACCAGTCTACCGATTCTGTATTACCATTTCTTAGACGTACACTAGCGGTACGTTTGTCAACAATATAGTTCGAACCTATTTGCAAACTGTCCGGATGCATGGAGATGCGATACTGGTAATATTTTTCGTATTCGTTCAGTGTATAGTCTTGGTTGATGTCTTCAACATCGGGAGTCGTTTTATAGGCCGTACTGTATTTTTCGGGAGAGTGATCCGAATCTACCGAGTTTCCTTCCGGATTGTTGATGCGCATGTAACGTTGTAAAATCGGGGTTTTGGTTGCATCGAAATCCGATCCTCTGAAGTAGTGGTAATCATCTCCTGCCGGGTCTTTTGAAATGGAGTCGAAAACCTCTGGAGATACTTTGCCTTGGATAGCGCGTAAATATTCCTGATAAGTCGGGAAGTTGCGCTCGTTGGCACTGGAAAGCCCGTTCAATCCGACATCCTGCTTGTCACGTGAACCGCTACTGGTGTTAAAGGCATAGGTCACACTATTTTGCAAGGGCACGCGTCCCCATATAGTTTCGGTATATTTAGATGGATCTTCGTCAATAGGCATACCACTTTCGTAGAATTTTTTGCCGTCTTTCAAGATGTCTTCGCTTATTTCTCCTAGGTTGATGTACAGGTCACCTGTATAATCGCCTGTTTGGTTACGACTATAGATAAATGGATCTAGTAACCAGAATTCAATATATTCGATGTTGGCCGTCTCAAAATCGCTGGTTTCTATTTTTCGCATCATACCACCCCATTTTGTTTCGGGTGACATCAGATTACCATTCATTTCCACGTTTGTGTTCAAGTTATATGGACCACGTACCGATGGATAATAAGCCAAGTTCAGGATAGATTGCGTGGAAGATTCGCCGACAATCTGTTCGCGAAACGGAAACAGCTCCCGTTGGTAGACTTCGCGTACATAGTGGTTGGACAATTGCTCCAAATCGCTCTTTATATGACTGGGAGTCAACGATGAGCTGCGGCGTGTAAACAAAGGATCTATCCGATACCAGCTCAACAGTGCCCTGTTAAAACCATATTGAATATTGTTTGATAGTTTGGATTCAGTGAACATGGAAGGGGTACTACTAATACTCCAGGCCATTGGTGAGCTAATGTCAATGCCGTTTTTCGTATTCTCAAAGTCGTCAATGTAAGAAGCATTACCTTGTGAACTGGAGTTGCTCCCGGCAATAAGTTGGGCGAATTCGGCAGTAAAGTTAATGGTAGAAGGTGTTGTGCAATTCAGGAAGGGCAGTTTGTCCATCATGTTCGTTAACCATTGGCTTTGCTGCTTCCACGCCAGGTTCAATCCCCATAAGGTGTTGTTTAACGGCTCGCTTCCCATTGCTACCTTGTTGGTATAGGGCGTTTCTGTGAGGTGCATCAGCGTACCTCCTAACTGAAAGTTTTTCGAAAAATCATATTGCCAGTTCATACCAAGCATGGTTTTCCGCTCTTGGGCCGAGAATGTATTGCTTTCCAAGCTTACATTGATTTGCGTGCCGGCGTCTAGAATACTTTGGTTGATGATTTCAACCGTACCCATACTGTAATTGACCACATAATCGGCATTTTCAATCAATGTTTGCCCGCCTGCCGTGACAATGACTGAACCGGGAGGAATGTTTATAGCTCCAAGCTGTATTTCTTTACTCCCACCGTTACCTATGTATTGTCCTGTCAAGATGTATTTATCTTGTTCTGCTATTTGTTTGGCTACAGTCTTGGTTGAATCGTATAGTGCCTGAAAGGTGTATCTGGCCGCAGTGGCCGGATTACCGATAGCTTTGGCCATGTGTGAGCCAAATGGTTCTACAACAGGGAAGTAAATGCGTCCTGTCTGGGTGTTGATGGTATAACCTTCAATAAAGTCAAAGTAACCATTGGGGTAGGGCTTGTTGTTATTGTCCAAACGGTCCAAGTTCAGAAGACGCAGAAGAGGCTTGTCTTTCAAACCGGCCTCGGGCAAATAACTTAAGTAGACAC
>CABSGW010000146.1 GCA_902477365.1 uncultured Prevotellaceae bacterium | reverse complement strand
AAACGGGCACTACCATCTTTTTCCAGCCCATTTATGATCTGCCGCAACTGATCCGGCGAAAAACCATACGGCCTCAGCCACTCATACAAAAGCGATGCAAAACCAATCTTCTCAAGTAAAACGTTAATCTGTACGGCTTGCTTGTCTACACGATGCTGAACCAATTCTTTTAACTGGACACGCACGGCATCTTCGTAAACAGCTTCCACACCGGCCAGCGTTACAGCCGTTCGTTGAATAGCCTCCTCCACCGACGGGTTCAACTCACGCATCAAAGGAAGCAACTTCAAACGAATCTTATTTCTCTTATATACATCTTCCCGATTGGTATGGTCTTCCATCCATTGCTCTCCTTTATGGTCCAAATAGGCACATAATGTACGTTTGTCAACTTGCAGAAAGGGACGGACTACATACCCGTTTCGGGGGCAAATACCTGTCAAACCACGCAATCCCGTACCGCGTATCAGGTTTAACAGAATGGTTTCAACATTGTCATCCCGATGATGTGCCACGGCTATGGCTTCAGCATTCACCTCTTTTCTTAACCGTTCAAAAAAATCATAACGCAACTCACGTGCTGCCATCTCAATACTGATTTTTTTCATTCTCGCATACGCCTGCGTATCATAACGCTCTTTGCACAACCCTAGTCCCAGACGCCTGCACAACGCATCCACAAACCGTTCATCCCGCTCCGATTCATTGCCACGTAGCGTAAAATTGCAATGAGCAGGCACACATTCATACCCTAACTCGTGTAAAGCAATCAACAAAGCAACCGAGTCGGCACCTCCACTCAAACCTATCACAACCTTGGCCCGAACCGACAGAAGTTTGTGTTGTTCGATGTAATAGGCTATATCCGTTAAAAAAGAATTCATGTTACAAAAATACAGCTTTACACAGAGATCTATATTCAAAAACCATTAAATAATTCTCGTAAATTTGTTTATTCATTTCATTCACCGTACTTTTGAAGTCTAATAGGTATCGTATAACCAACTGCCCAGCCCGTTGAAACGAGAAGCACAGTTCGTTTTTCAAAGAAGCGCAGTCCGTTATAATGGAAAAGCAAACATAAACAAGGAATGACTAACAGCCTATTTTTAGTTGGATAAATTATGAGTATACAAATACAGGAAATCATTGTCTATATCATTGTTGGCTTAGTGGTTCTCCTAACAATGAAAAATCTCTATGTAAGAGTCTTCTTACATAAAAAACAAGGTAGAACTTGTTGCGGATGCGAAAAAGGATGCCCACTGAACGAAATAAAACAACAAAAAAACAGACAATCTATTTGTCAAATAAAAAATAAATAGTAATTTTGCACTCGTAAAACAGAAACGGTGCCATGACCGAGAGGCTAGGTAGCGGTCTGCAAAACCGTCCACGGCAGTTCGAATCTGCCTGGCACCTCTTTAAAGACACGTATTCAACCATAGAATGCGTGTCTTTAAATTTAAAAGAATCCATGAAAACCAGCAATACCCGTTCTTCCAATTTCGAATTGCTTCGTATCGTCTCTATGATACTCATTGTATTGCATCACATGCTGATTGCAACCGGACAAATTGACTATTCAAAAAATGGGAAATTATTGGGAGGTGAAATGGTTAATGGATTTGCCATTGTCGGAGTTAATTGCTTTATACTGATTTCCGGATACTTTGGCATCCGTTTCAGGTTGAGCAAATTATTCTACCTCCTTTACGCCATTGCCTTCGTCTGTTTCATCACCTTTCTCCTTTCCCTGGTTCTCCCCCTCTATTTTGACTACGCTTATGTGCAGAAAACATTAATACCCATCCATCACAAGGCAAACTGGTTTATACCTACGTACATAGGCCTCATGATTTTATCCCCTTTAATAAACAAAGGACTGGTATCCTTATCTAGAGAAGAAACAACAAAGCTTGTTATTTCCTTAACCCTATTCAATATATATGCGTTTGCCAGTAGCCTAAGCGCTATAAACCCCAACGGATACACATTAATCCAATTTATTTATTTGTACATCGTAGGTGCATACATCCGTCAACTACCCAAAAGCATACCACTGTGGTTACCACTAACCGGATACTTAGCGTGTTCCATCGGAACCGGTATATATGCACGCTATGTTCACACGGGATTCCAAGCTTACGCATACAACAACCCAATCGTATTACTTGGTTCCCTATGCTTATTCTTGGCCTTCAAACAAATCCAACTGCAAAATGTACTTATCAACAAAATTGCCGAAACAACATTCATCGTATTCCTATTCCATTACAGCCTTCTCCAACATATAAAAGATACAGCATTCGGCCACCCACTGCAGCACGCAGCATACTTATCCATGCTTTGTGTTTTCATCTTTTTCATGGCTTTTCTCCTTAGTGCGGCTATCACGCCGTCATTTGCATTCCTGTCGTGCCTAATCCGTCGTTTACGTCCATAACTCCCCATTTTCGCAACTTTAACGTCCAGGCCAAACTTTCATAATACCCACTTATAGGTATTGTTTAAGTCGATATAAGCTGGTACATTTGCATATATCAAATTTAAAGTAATTAGCTATGACAATTAAACAGATTATAGGTCGAGAAATCTTAGACTCGCGTGGTAACCCTACCGTAGAAGTTGAAATCGTACTTGAAAACGGCATTCGTGAAAGAGCTTCCGTTCCTTCAGGAGCATCGACGGGCGAACACGAAGCGCTGGAACTACGCGACCAAGATAAAACCCGTTACAACGGTAAAGGAGTACTAAAAGCCGTACAGAATGTCAATACCATTCTGGCACCGGCACTCACCAGATATAATATCTTGGAACAACGGTTAATTGACGAGACCATGCTCAAGTTAGACGGGACTTCAACAAAATCGAACCTCGGAGCAAACGCTATTCTAGGCGTGTCGTTAGCCGTTGCCAGAACAGCAGCCAAAGCTCTGAACATACCGCTTTATCGTTACATTGGTGGTGTAAACACCTTCGTGATGCCTGTTCCTATGATGAATATCATCAACGGTGGCTCACATTCCGACGCCCCCATCGCGTTTCAGGAATTTATGATACGCCCGGTTGGCGCAAAGAGTTTCAGGGAAGGTCTTCGTATGGGAGCAGAAGTGTTCCATGCGTTAAAGAAGGTGTTGCACGACAGAGGCCTAAGTACGGCTGTTGGTGACGAAGGTGGATTTGCTCCTGCGCTGAAAGGCACAGAGGACGCACTCGATTCTATCCTATCCGCTATTCAGACTGCTGGGTATGTTCCTGGAAAAGACATCACTATCGGCATGGACTGTGCTTCTTCCGAGTTTTATCGCAATGGTATTTATGATTACAGTCTTTTTGAAGGCGAAACAGGTAAAAAACGTACCAGTGAAGAGCAGGTGGCTTACCTTGAAGAACTCATCACACGCTATCCCATAGACTCCATAGAAGACGGTATGAGCGAGAACGACTGGGATGGCTGGAAACAATTAACCGACAAAATCGGAGACAAATGTCAACTTGTAGGCGATGATCTCTTTGTAACCAACGTTGAATTCTTAAGCAAAGGCATCAAGACAGGCTGTGCAAACTCCATCCTTATCAAGGTAAACCAAATCGGTACACTGAGCGAAACGCTAGATGCCATTGAAATGGCCCATCGGCACGGATATACCACCGTCACCTCACACCGTTCTGGCGAAACAGAAGATGCAACCATTGCCGACATAGCCGTAGCAACAAACAGCGGACAGATAAAGACCGGATCTCTAAGCCGGTCGGACCGTATGGCCAAATATAACCAACTGCTTCGCATAGAAGAAGAACTTGGTACATTGGCAACTTATGGATATAAACACATTAAATAATCTATTTACAAACTAAAAAGCGAAGCGCATTTGGTAATCAGATGCGCTTCGCTTTTTAGTTGGATTACTAGAAATTTTATTTCTTATAAACCACCGAACCAGAGGCTTGGTGAACAGGCATCAGCATTACCTCTGCTATCTGGACATGCTGTGGAGCAGATGCTGCATAAAAAACAACGTCAGCCACATCGTCTCCGGACAATGGCTGAATCCCCTCATATACCTTTGCAGCCTTTTCTTTATCACCATGAAAACGAGCCACCGAGAATCCCGTCTCAACCAACCCTGGCTTTATGGTAGTAACACGAACAGGCGTATCTACCAAATCAATACGCAAGCCATCTGACAGGATCTTCACGGCAGCCTTACTGGCACAATAAACAGCGCCTCCGGCATAAGCAGCCTCTCCAGCCGTAGAGCCAATATTAATAACATGGCCTCTTCCTCTGGAAACCATTTCCGGAACAATCAAACGGGAAATGAACAAAAGCGACTTCACATTGGTATCAATCATTGTATCCCAATCCTCCAAATCTCCTTCATACATTCTTTCCAACCCTAGCGCCAAGCCCGCATTATTAATCAGGACATCAATCTGTTTCCATGCTTCGGGCAAATGCTCCAATGCAGAACGAGTAGCTTCACGGTCACGCACATCAAACAAAAGTGGGAACACTTCTGCCCCAAGCTCTTCAGCTTCCTTTTTTACGGCTAACAAACGTTCTTCATTACGCCCGTTTAATATCAGTTTACAACCGGCTTGTGCAAATTTACGAGCACATCCCGCACCAATACCGGATGATGCTCCTGTTATAAATACAATTTTCTTTTCCATATATTATACTGCGACTATCAATGTATTTTTACATTCGCTTGATCATGCTTCAATTTATGGCGATAAAACTTTATTTTCTGCAAAGCTTCCTCGTACTCAAATTGAACAGAATCCAGCTCACGTCTCGAAAAGCGCATCGTATCGTTCCGATCCTTATCCGACACCATTAACTGGTATTTTGCAGCTTCCAATTCTACTGAATCAAGCAATAAAATAGCTAGTTCACGAGCGTTCATTGCCATTGGATAGTGTTTACGAAGGCTGTCTATTGCAAAACGAGCTCTGTTGTAGTCACCCCTCAACAAAGCTCCACGAGCAATACGGAGACAATCAGCACCGCTTTGCTCTGTTTTCTGTTCACTATTACATGCAACCAGTACCATCAGTACCAAACAACCTGATAAAAATTTCTTCATAGACTTTATACAGACTTTCAAGTCCCAAAAGTACAAATAATTCGGATAACTTTGCTATTTTTGCAACACCAAAAATAGAAGATGATAGAACTAAATCGCGAACAACTTATAGCCAAACTGGATAAAGATATTTTCCGTCAAATATCTCAAGTAGCAGACAAACTCGGAATTGCATGTTATGTGGTCGGTGGATATGTACGGGACTTGTTTCTTGACAGAAAGACCAATGACATAGACGTTGTAGTGGTTGGTAGCGGCATAGCCGTTGCCGAAGCCTTAACCCTACAACTTGGCCGCAATGCCCGTTTATCGGTCTTCAAGAACTTCGGTACGGCACAAGTCAAATACAAAGGAACAGAGGTGGAATTTGTCGGTGCACGTAAGGAGAGCTATTCACACCATTCACGTAAGCCCATTGTGGAAAACGGTACGCTGGAAGATGACCAAAACCGCAGAGACTTCACCATCAATGCCATGGCTATATGCCTGAATGAAGATAGATTCGGCGAATTAGTCGATCCTTTTGATGGACTTTGGGACCTGAAAGATAGACTTATACGTACCCCGCTGAATCCGGATATCACCTTTAGTGACGATCCGTTGCGGATGATGAGATGTATCCGTTTTGCCACACAATTGAACTTTTCTATTGATGAAGAAACATTCAATGCCCTTGAGCGTAACAAGGAACGTATTCATATTATCAGTAAAGAGCGCATAGCCGACGAGCTGAATAAAATAATGATGGCCCCTGCTCCTTCCATCGGCTTTGTAGAATTGTCCCGTTGTGGATTACTTCCTTTAATATTCCCAGAGCTTTCGGCTTTAGACAAAGTTGAATCACGTAATGGAAAAGCTCATAAAAACAACTTCTACCATACCTTGGAAGTTTTGGACAATGTATGTAAACAATCCACTAATTTATGGTTACGCTGGGGAGCATTGCTTCATGACATAGGTAAACCTAAAAGCAAACGCTGGGAACCAACTATCGGATGGACATTCCACAATCACAATTACATTGGAGAAAAAATGATTCCCGAGCTGTTCAGACGTATGAAACTTCCCATGAACGAAAAAATGAAATACGTCCAGAAGTTGGTTTCACTTCACATGCGCCCTATTGCCATTGCTGATGACGAAGTGACCGACAGTGCCGTTAGGCGTCTTTTGTTTGAAGCCGGAGATGATATTGAAGATTTGATGTTATTGTGTGAAGCCGATATCACCAGCAAAAATGAAGTACGTAAACGTAATTTCCTAAACAACTTCAAGCTTGTCCGGAAAAAACTGGTTGACCTAGAAGAAAAAGACAGAATCCGTAATTTCCAGCCTCCCGTAAGTGGAGAAACTATTATGGAGACATTTGGTCTATCTCCCTGTCGAGAGGTGGGCAGTCTGAAAAGTTCCATTAAAGACGCAATCTTAGACGGAGTTATTCCCAATGAATACGAAGCGGCTTATAACTATATGATGAATAAAGCTGCAAAAATGGGACTAACACCCGTCACAAGTAATCCTAATCCTCTTAATAGAGAAAGATAGAAAAGACTTTTCGACAAAAATTGAATGCCGTACAAAGTGCTATTTTAAAATAAACCCATAGCGAAAAAGTAAATTTGGGCAAAGCGTAGCGAATTAGCTG
>CABSGW010000145.1 GCA_902477365.1 uncultured Prevotellaceae bacterium | reverse complement strand
TAAACATTTCGTCTTGACTTTCGGATCTTCCGGGCGTTTTTTGCTTGCACCTTTAAATACAATACCTCCAGTGATAACCTTCTCAATATCGTCTCCGCCGAATTTCTGCATAAATATAATGTATTAATGGTGAAAGAGGCGAATACCTGTGAAGGCCATAGCAATGCCGTATTTGTCGCATGTAGCAATGACATGGTCATCACGCACGCTTCCACCTGCTTGTGCAATGTAATTTACACCGCTTTTGTGTGCACGTTCAATGTTGTCTCCGAAGGGGAAGAATGCATCCGAACCGAGTGCCACGTTGGTATTTTGGGCAATCCATGCCTTTTTCTCCTCCAGAGTCAGTGGCTCGGGCTTTTGTGTGAAGAACAACTGCCATGTACCATCAGCTAAAACATCTTGGCTATCTTCTGAAATGTAAATGTCAATTGTATTGTCGCGATCTGCCCGGCGTATGTTTTCAATAAAAGGAAGGTTCATTACTTTGGGGTGTTGACGCAACCACCAGATGTCGGCTTTGTTTCCTGCCAACCGTGTGCAATGGATACGGCTTTGTTGACCAGCTCCGATACCGATGGCCTGTCCGTCCTTTACATAGCACACCGAGTTGCTCTGTGTATATTTCAACGTAATGAGGGCAATCATGAGATCGCGTTTCGCTTCGGCTGTAAATACCTTGTTTTCGGTAGGAATGTTGGCAAACAACTCCTCTGTATTCAACTTTACTTCGTTACGTCCTTGTTCGAATGTTACACCATATACCTGTTTTCGTTCAATGGGGTTTGGCGTATAACTAGGATCTATTTGAATCACATTGTATGTGCCTTTACGTTTGTCGCGGAGTATTTCCAATGCTTTTTCCGTATATGAAGGCGCAATGACTCCGTCAGAAACTTCCCGTTTGATAAGCAGGGCGGTTACTTCATCACATGTATCACTCAGGGCTATGAAGTCACCATAGGAGGACATGCGGTCAGCGCCGCGAGCGCGTGCATAAGCACATGCGATTGGGCTTAGGGGTAGTTTGATATCATCCACAAAATAGATATGTTTCAATGTATCACTGAGCGGAAGCCCTACGGCAGCACCTGCGGGAGAAACATGCTTGAATGAGGCGGCTGATGCCAGCCCTGTTGCCTCTTTAAGCTCTTTCACTAGTTGCCAGCTGTTCAGCGCGTCTAAAAAGTTAATGTATCCGGGACGTCCATTTAATACCTCAAGAGGAAGTTCACCTTCTTCCATATAAATACGAGAAGGCTTCTGGTTTGGATTACATCCATACTTTAATGCGAGTTCTTTCATATATTATTACTTGATTTGTTTTTACAGGATTGTCTACAAAGATAGCGCAAAAAAATGAGAATAAGAGAAAAACAGTGAAGGAACGTTGAAACAAAGCATTTTAGTGAATACGATGGGATTCCGACCGAAGCCACTGAATGTTGCGAAAAAAGTTGTCTGAAGCAAGAGTTGCGATACTATTCCGTTACTCTTTTCCACGAAAGGGTGGCTTGCCGAGGATGCCGGCATATCCGCTGATTCATACGTCATTGGGTGTGAATTTAAGGTGTTCTACTGTAATGGTGGCGGGACAGGCTCAAAAAAGATGAGGTGTGGGCCTGAATGTACCGATATGCTGCGATTTGTCTGTAGTCTTTCAGTTCTACAGGGTCTATTCTACAAACAAAAAAGTAGCGTATGAGCAGAAGCACATTTAAGGTATTGTTTAACTTCAAGCGTAACGCACCGAAGAAAAACAGATTGATTCCCGTGAGGTGTCGTATCATGGTGGATGGAAAGGTATCACAATTCAGTAGTAAGTTGGATGTGGAGGAAAACCGGATGCTTGATAAGATATGTGCCGGCATCAATCGCGCATATCAGAAGGGATGCACCGCGGACAGCTATGTGACAACGAAGAAGGTACGTAACACTTATTTAGGACTTGGTCAGAACCACAAGACTCTGTTAGCCGTGTTCCGGCAACAGGATGAGGACTATCCCGAGATGGTGGCAAGATGAAAAGCGAGCGCAGCTACCTGAAATACTTATCGTTTATAACCACCTGTCTTCATCATTTTTATATAACCCAATTACAAGGTTGTATTTACAATTTAGTACCATTTTAGTATCGTTATTTAGCCTTTGTGGGAATTGTATTAACACCTGGCTTATATTCCGTCAAATATTGAATGACATTATGAACACACACTTCATATAATCGTTTTTTGAACAGGTTTCCACGGGAAATTTTATAGCTGACCATGTTGTCTTCGGACATTCGGGACTTTAGCCAATAATGAGAGCTACTCGAAAGGATTTATAATACGAATATGATGTTTAGGATGTAGCTTTATGAAATTGAAACAAGTCGTTTATTTTATTATTTTCTTGTATTGGAGTAATTTTCTATCAAATTGTTTTGATATTTGAGGTAAATCATGTAATTTTGCAACCATATAAAATGTATGGGATATGTATGGTACACTTGTAATATTCGATTTTGATTACCTTCACGGTATATCAATGGTTACAAGTTCAACTTGTATAACAAGTGTTGCTTATATGCATAATTGGAAAAATAACAGCAATTTCATTCTTATTGATTGTCGCTGTTTTTGTAACTTACAGGAGGCAATAGATATTATTGAACGTAAGGTCATTCCTTCAGATTCAGATGCGGATTTCACCACATCTTGTGGTGAAATGTCTTTTTCCTCTATTATTGGTATCGTTGTTTATACTTATAATAAGGTTCTGATTAGCGACAATTCCCTTTTTGCGGAATTGTCGCTAATTGTTTTGATATACTTAGGTCAAATAAATCAGAAACTACAAGAACGGGATTTGTCAAGCAAGTCGTTTACATTAACCAAATTAAAATAATATGTCAGATTTTAGATTCAATGCGGTAGAAAAGGCTTTTGGGAAGAAACCCTCTACAATCAAGATGCCCAAAGAAAGAATGGACAAGATGTTTGCCAAAAAAGTATTCGATCGACGAAAGATGTTTGAGTATCTTTCAAAGGAGGTTTACGATGAAATGGTGAATGTGATGGACAATGGTGCTCCGCTTGACAGAAACATAGCCAACGAAGTTGCTGCCGGCATGAAACGTTGGGCAGACGGACTGGGAGTCACCCACTATACCCACTGGTTCCAGCCCTTGACTGGAGGTACTGCGGAGAAGCATGAATCCTATTTAGAATATAATGGTAAGGGAGGCGTAATGGAAGAGTTTTCCGGCAAGGTGCTCGTCCAGCAGGAACCTGATGCATCTAGTTTTCCGAATGGAGGAATCCGAAACACGTTTGAGGCTCGTGGATATACAGCCTGGGATGCCTCTTCGCCAGTCTTTGTGATAGACGACACTCTTTGCATACCCACAATATTTATTGCTTACACTGGTGAACTGCTCGACTACAAGGCTCCATTGCTCAAGGCTCTGAAAGCTGTAAACAAGGCAGCTGTGGATGTATGCAGCTACTTCAATAAGGATGTAAAAAAAGTGAAGGCTTATCTGGGTATTGAGCAAGAGTATTTCCTGGTCGATGAAAGTGTTTATTCAGCACGTCCCGATCTGTTGCTTACGGGGCGCACGCTGATGGGACATGAAGCAGCGAAGAACCAGCAGTTGGAAGACCATTATTTCGGTGCCATCCCGAATCGTGTCATCGCCTTTATGAAGGAACTTGAACTGGAAGCCATTGAACTGGGTATCCCTATTAAAACCCGTCACAATGAAGTGGCCCCGGGACAGTTTGAATTGGCTCCAATCTACGAAGAATGCAATTTGGCTGTTGATCATAATATGATTCTTATGTCCATCATGCATACCATTGGGCACAAGCATGGATTCAAGGTATTGTTACACGAAAAGCCTTTCAAGGGTATTAACGGTAGCGGTAAGCACTGCAACTGGTCACTCGGGGCAGATACCGGCACACTGCTCTATTCCCCGGGCAAGACCGCAGACGACAATCTGCGTTTTCTTACTTTCGTGATAAATGCGCTGATGGCTGTATATCATCATAACGGACTACTCAAAGCCTCTATTATGAGTGCAACCAATGCCCATCGTCTGGGTGCCAATGAAGCACCTCCCGCAATCATTTCTTCATTCTTGGGAAAACAGGTTTCTGATATGCTTGACCAGTTAGAAAATAGTTCGGATGAAGAGATTGCGACTATAATGGGTAAGGCAGGTCTCAATCTTGATATTCCCCAGATACCGGAGATTCTTATCGACAATACAGACCGAAACCGTACTTCGCCATTTGCCTTTACTGGTAATCGTTTCGAGTTTCGTGCCGTGGGTTCGAGTGCCAACTGTGCCTGTGCCATGATTGCGTTGAATACGGCTGTAGCCGAACAGCTTATATGTTTCAAAATTGCGGTAGATAAGCTGATAGGTGAAGGCCATAGCGTACATGCCGCTATCTTGCAGACTCTACGAGGATATGTTAAGGAGTGCAAGCCTATCCGTTTTGAGGGAAATGGTTATTCAGAAGAATGGAAGACCGAAGCCAAAGAGAGAGGATTGGATTGCGAAACAAGTTGCCCATTAATCTTTGACAACTACTTGAGTGAAGCAAGCATCAAGATGTTTGAAAGTGTGGGAGTACTGAACCGAAAGGAACTTAAGGCTCGCAATGAAGTGAAATGGGAAACCTATACCAAAAAGATACAAATCGAGGCACGTGTATTAGGTGATTTATCAATGAACCATATTGTCCCCGTAGCGAACGACTATCAGAGCCGGCTCATTGACAACGTTTATAAGATGAAGATGGTTTTAGGGGAAGAAAAAGCAACAAGACTCTCTGCCGAAAACCTGGCACTCATTGAACAGATTTCAGCGCATACCGCCTTTATTTCTGAGAATGTGACTCAGATGGTGGAGGCTCGCAAAGTTGCTAATAAGATAGTTGATGAACGTGAGAAGGCCATTGCCTACCACGATACGGTTGAGATTTACTTTGACTTGATCCGTTATCACATTGATAAGCTGGAACTGATAGTCGATGATCGTATGTGGACATTGCCTAAGTACAGAGAATTACTATTTATGTAAGCAAATAATGTAAAATAGAGAAGATGAACAAAGGACTTTACAGCCCTCAATACGAGCATGATGCATGTGGCGTGGGAATGGTAGTAAACATCCACGGAAACAAATCACACGAACTTGTGGACTCTGCCCTCAAGGTGCTGGAAAATATGAAGCACCGAGGGGCTGAGGGTACTGACAAGAAGACGGGTGACGGTGCCGGCATTATGGTGCAGATTCCTCATGAATTCATACTGCTTCAAGGTATTCCTGTTCCTGAAAAGGGAAAGTATGCAACTGGATTGGTTTTTCTTCCAAAAGAGGAAAAGCTGCAGGCAGACATACTGAATGTCATCAAAGAGGAGGTGGAACGGGAGAGATTGATATTGATGTACATTCGGGTTGTTCCAACCAACCCTCATTGCTTGGGTAAGGATGCGCAAGCGACCGAGCCGGATATCAAGCAGATATTCATCACGGGAACTAAGGATATGCACACCTTTGGACGCACACTTTACATCTTGAGAAAGAAAATAGAAAAACGTGTGAGCCATAAAGATTTCTACATTGTCTCGCTTTCCAACAAGAGCATGGTGTATAAAGGCATGCTTACCTCCGGTCAGTTGCGTGAGTATTTTCCTGACCTCACTCAACCTTATTTCACCAGCGGTATGGCATTGGTCCACTCGCGTTTCAGTACCAACACCTTTCCCACATGGAGCCTTGCACAACCTTTCCGTATGTTGGCACACAATGGTGAAATCAATACAATCCGTGGCAATCGCGCTTGGATGGAGGCTCGTGAGAATGTGCTGCAGACGGAAACTATTCCTGATATCAAAACAATCCGTCCAATTATTCAACCTAATATGAGTGACAGTGCCTCACTCGATAATGCACTGGAGTTTTTTGTGATGTCAGGATTGAGCCTGCCTCATGCCATAGCCATGTTAGTGCCTGAATCGTTTAATGATAAAAATCCTATCAGCGAAGAACTGAAAGCATTCTATGAATATCACTCAATTCTGATGGAGCCTTGGGATGGACCGGCAGCCTTGCTTTTCAGCGATGGACGATATGCCGGAGGTATGCTTGACCGTAATGGTCTGCGCCCGGCTCGCTATCTTATCACAAACAATGACATGATGGTGGTAGCAAGTGAAGTGGGTGTAATGGACTTTTTTCCGTCTGAAATAAAGGAAAAAGGCAGATTGCAGCCCGGAAAAATATTGCTGATAGATACCGAACAAGGGAAAATATATTACGATGGTGAACTGAAGGAGCAACTGGCTACCGAAAAGCCCTATCACAAATGGCTATCGACAAAACGTATCGAATTGGGGAAATTGAGAAGTGGCCGCAAGGTTACAAATCGTATTGACGACTATCAGCGGATGTTACTGGCCTTCGGCTTTAACCAAGAAGATATTGATTGCATCATCAAGCCTATGGCTACAACCGGGACAGAACCCATAGTTTCCATGGGTAGTGATATTCCTTTGGCGGTGTTGAGCCAGAAGCCGCAGTTATTGTTCAACTACTTTCGCCAGCAGTTTGCACAGGTTACCAATCCTCCGATAGACCCTATACGTGAGGAATTGGTAATGTCGCTCATTGAATATATCGGCGCTGTAGGCATGAACATTCTTACTCCTAGTGCAAGCCATTGTAAGATGAGCCGGCAAAAAGGCAAATTATG
>CABSGW010000144.1 GCA_902477365.1 uncultured Prevotellaceae bacterium | reverse complement strand
CGTCGTGTTTGGGCCGGAGAGGGGATGGAGGCTATTCATCCTAGAGCAAAGTATAGAGCTGGTCTAATTTGAAAGGGAGTGAGAGAGGATAGTTATATTAAGAAATTAGTGTAGTTATGGTACGCTTTGTGTTTGTTTGAAATATGAGCCGCTTCCTCTTTACTGTTTTAGGAAATAAGTGGTTTACTTTCAGTTGTAATGATCAGGTTTTGCATTTGTTATGGTGAGTATTCTTGAAGGTTTCCTTTTATAGGATTCTGTTTATAATGCTATAAGTTTGGACCTTTATGAAATGTCTGGAACAGGCAAGGAAAAAGAAAAGGCTGATTTCAATGAAAAAAAATAGCCTTAGTTTTCAATAGGTCTGTGGATGTTTATAGCCTAAGTGAAGACTTCTCTATATTAGAGTTCAATTAAAAGGCGTGCGTTCAGCTGTCTCCCTGTCAAATAGTTTGGCACAGCAAATTGTTGATTAGTCACGTCTGTAACCCAATAATAAGAGTTTACATTGTTAATGTCAAATACATTGAATACGTCTAATCCCAGCCATATATTTTTGATATAACGTGACATGCTATGTTGCATAGTACGTTCTTCATTGTTTAATAAGCGATAACTCAGCCCCATGTCTATTCGTTTGTAAGCAGGAGCACGGAAATTTTGTTTCTCCGGCCCTGCGTGGGGAACTCCGAATGGCAAGCCGTCGGCAAAAGCAGCCTTTAATGTCATACGCCACCGGTCGGTTCCTGGAAAATAGTCGGTAAAGAATAGAGATAGGTTGTAGCGTTGATCTGTAGGTCTGGGTATCCACTTTCCGTGTAGCTTCTCTTTGGTTGACATCAATGAGAAAGTAATCCACGAGTCTGTGCCAGGAACAAATTCTCCGAATAACTTGAAATCTATTCCTGTAGCATATCCGCTACTAAGGTTTTTCCCATGATATACGACACGCACATTGTTGACGGTATAAGGGATTAGGTTGTTCAGGGACTTATAGTAGGCCTCTGTGGTAAATTTGAAAGGACGGTTACCCAAACGGAATTGGTAATCTCCTCCCAATACAAAATGGATGGATCGTTGTGATTTGATGTCCTTGTTCAGGCGAACAATGGTATTTCCTTCAATAGTTGTTGTGTCGCGCAATTCCTTGTAGAACGGAGCTTGATAATATAAACCGGTAGCAAACCGAAATGTGAAGCGATCGTCAAAGGTCGGTATCAGACCCACTGAAAAGCGGGGGCTGATGAGTGATTCTCCGTTCCAATCCCAGTATGAGAAGCGTAGTCCGTAGTTTAATGTGAACAAGCCAATTTTAGAAAGAACACGTTGCGTGTTCTGTAGATAAGCCTCGATCCGGTTACTGCTGGTTTCATTTTTGGATCTGAGACTATAAAATAGATCTAATCTATCTGGCTTGTGCGGAATGGAATAACCCGATGAATCGCGCATTTCCCATTCTGTACTATTTTCCTTTACTTTCTCACTTTTCCAGTTTATGGCAGACTGTAAGGTGTTATTGTTCCATTTCTTGTTCCATCTTAGTTGCAAATTTACTACATCGGCTGTTAAGTAGTTGCGCGCATGTTCCCGATAAGTGCCTACACCTAATTGTTCTTGTGTCGTGGCTTCGTTCAACCAATATTGTCCTTGGATGTCGTATGTCTCTTGTTCACGCGTGGAGTAAGCCGATGCCTGCAAACCAATTTCGGTTGTTTTGCCAAAGTGGCGTGTGATACCTATAGAGCCAAAATAAGTACGGAAATAATCCTTTTCTTGTCCATCGAAGTAGACAATAAATGACTTTGTATCTTCGATTGTACCAAAAGACGTTTCACGATTAGAGGGGACGAATTTGTAATGATTATCAGAGATGTTGCCGATAAAATCCAATGACCAGCGAGTGTTGGGACGCCAGCTGATATAAGTTTGGTAATCGAGAAATTTGGGTCGGTATTCTCCTTCGGTATCCATTGATCCCAAAAGATATTGGGTGGTTTTATAGCGGATACTGTTCATCATACTGAATTGCTGGTTACCGAATCCGGCATACACGCTTGCTCCCAATAAACTGGCAGATGCCGAAGCTTCGAAGGCCTGTGGCTTTTTGTAGGTGATGTCAAGTACCGATGACATCTTATCACCATATTTTGCCTCAAATCCACCGGCCGAGAAGCCGATACTTTCAACCATGTCGCTGTTGATAATGCTTAAGCCTTCTTGTTGACCGGAACGTATGAGTAATGGGCGATAAATTTCAATGCCATTCAGATACACGCTGTTCTCGTCGAAACTACCTCCGCGCACATTGTATTGCGAGCTAAGTTCGTTGTGTGTACTCACTCCGGCTTGTGTGGCGATTAGTTCTTCAACGGCATTACCTGTCATGTTGGGAGCCAGCTTGCTCTGTTTCGGAGAGATGCGTTGGGTTGATCCGCTTTGCACGCCTGAACCGCGTACACCGGTTTCTCCCAATAGAATATCCGTTGGAATCATCTTCATGTCGATACGTACGGAATCTACAGGATTACGAAGTACTCTTTTTTTGATTTGATATCCCATTTGTGAGAATACAACGACCACGCTGTCTGTGCTGGCGCAAGAGAGTGTATAGTGTCCCTTCAGGTTTGATAACGTACTTGCCGCACTGTTTTCGATACGTACAATAACCAGTTCCATCGGACTGCCTTTCTCGTCGGTTATAGTCCCCTTTATCTTTACGGTGTTCTGAGCTTTTAATGACTCTGTTCCCATGAGAAGCATGACGATGGAAATCAATATATAATGTATGGGATATGCTTTCATTGAATTGTGAGCAACTTGCAGATGTTGTTTTTAAACTAAAACGGCCGAAAGGCTTTTTACGTATGCGAAGTTACATATTTATTTCTGTTTTTGTCTGATTAGCTTGTGGCGATAGGCCGAAAAGCGAATAGAGAATACTTAAAAGCCAAAAAAAACTCGTAATTTTGCAACTTCATTTTAGAAAAATCCAAGAAATCAACCCGGTATGAAATTATTGAAAGAACGTATTTTGCGTGATGGCCGCTGTTTCCCTGGCGGTATTCTGAAGGTAGACAATTTTATCAATCATCAAATGGATCCTATCTTGATGAAATCAATTGGTGTGGAATTTGTACGGCGTTTTGCCAATGCACCAATCAACAAGGTAATCACAGTAGAAGCAAGTGGTATTGCACCTGCCATTATGGTGGGTTACCTGTTGGAACTGCCCGTGGTGTTTGCCAAGAAGAAAATGCCGAGCACAATGGAAAACATGTTGTCTACTTCGGTTTATTCGTTTACCAAGCAACGTTCATACAATGTATGTGTAAGTAAAGATTTTCTGTGTGCGGGCGATAAAGTCCTCTTCATTGATGATTTTTTGGCAAATGGCAATGCCGCAAAAGGAATGATAGATCTTGTACAGCAGGCTGGTGCAGAGCTGTTGGGTATGGGTTTTATCATAGAGAAAGCTTTTCAGCATGGAGGCGATGAGTTGCGGGCTTTAGGTATGAAGGTAGAGTCTTTGGCGATAATCGAAAGTTTGGAGAATTGTGAGATACGTGTGCGCTGATGGAACAGTCTAACAAGCAAGATAAGAAAACAGCTGCTGATGGCTTGATTTATGGTCTGGAAGAACGTCCGCCTTTGCGTGAGGCTCTTTTTGCCGCATTACAGCATCTTCTAGCCATTTTTGTAGCTATTGTAACCCCTCCTCTGATCATAGCAGGTGCTTTGGTACTTGATCTTGAAACAACCGGTTATTTGGTGTCGATGGCTCTGTTTGTATCTGGTATTTCCACGTATATCCAGTGCCGCCGCTTTGGTGGTTTAGGTACGGGACTCTTGTGTGTGCAGGGTACAAGTTTTTCCTTTATAGGACCTATTATTTCAGCCGGAATGTTGGGCGGGCTACCTGTTATTTTCGGATCGTGTATCGCCGCTTCTACGGTGGAGATGATTGTCAGCCGTTTACTGAAGTATACACGGCGCATCATAACTCCGTTGGTTTCGGGCATAGTAGTGACGCTTATTGGTATGAGCCTGATTAAAGTCGGAATTGTGGCTTGCGGTGGCGGTACCGCGGCTCAGGCAGACGGTTCGTTTGGAAGTTTTCGTTACATCGGTTTGGCCGCATTGGTATTGGTACTGATTCTGTTTTTTAATCGCAGCTCAAATCGTTTTTTACGTATGAGTTCGATTGTCATTGGGTTGATTATTGGTTATACGGTTGCCTGGTTTATGGGTATGGTCGATTTTTCTTCTGTGACCAACTGGGGACTGTTTCATTTTCCCATTCCGTTTCGTTATGGTATTAGCTTTGATGTCTCTTCCATTATTGCTTTAGGACTGGTATTTCTTATCACTGCCATCGAGGCCTATGGTGATATTACGGCCAATTCGCTCATTTCGGGTGAGCCTGTTGAGGGCGAGAAGTTCATTAAAAGGGCTTCGGGAGGCATTTTGGCCGATGGATTTAATTCGATGCTAGCAGGTGTGTTCTGTTCGTTTCCAAATTCTGTTTTTGCTCAAAACAATGGTATGATTCAGCTCCGCCGTCGTCGAGGATCCAGATGTTCAGCTTGTAGGATATTACATTGCGCTCTTTTTGATTCTTTTGGGGATCTTTCCGATTGTCGGAATCGTCTTTTCGCTGATGCCCGAGCCGGTATTGGGAGGGGCTACTTTGCTCATGTTTGGTACGGTTGCTGCTGCGGGTATCCGCATTATAGCCGCACAGCCCATCAACCGGAAGGCCACCTTGGTGATGGCGCTAAGTTTCTCGTTAGGACTTAGTGTGGAGCTGGTACCTGAAATATTGTGTAAGTTGCCAGCATCCATTCAGGCTATTTTTGCCTCAGGTATAACAACAGGAGGCTTGACCGCGATTTTAGCCAATTTATTGATTCGCATTGACGAATAACGTTTTTTTTGAAAGAAAGAACAGCCTTTCCCGTGGAAAATATGTAAGTTTGTCTCATTAAGCAAAGAAAGTTTATATGGAGTCTTTTATTGATTTGGCGAAAAAACGTCGTAGCATACGTATCTACACCGAGGAGGAATTGTCGCAAGACGAAGTGGTGGAGTTGATGAAAGCCGCTCTTTTGGCTCCTTCTTCAAAAAGTGTACGTCCTTGGCAATTCATCTTGGTAGACGATAAAACCTTGTTGCATCAGTTGTCAGAGTGCAAACCGGCTGGGGCGCAGTTGGTAGCCGGTGCTCCGTTGGCTGTTGTGGTGGTGGCCGACCCACTGTTGTCGGATGTCTGGATTGAAGATACCTCTGTGGCATCTACCATGTTGCTTTTGCAGGCCGAAGATATGGGGCTGGGAGCATGTTGGGTACAGGTACGCAACCGGATGGGACAGGATGGAATGCCGGCAGCAGATAGCATACGTGAACTGCTGGCCTTACCCGAACACTATGAGGTGCTTTCCATTATTGCGGTAGGACACAAGGCGTTGGAGCGAAAAAGTGTGGATGAATCTAAGTTGCAATGGGAGAAGTTACATATTAACCGGTTTGAAGAGCGATGAACATCGTATTGATAGGTGCAGGCAATTTGGCTACTTGGCTGGGTAGAACGCTGTTGCGGACAGAACACAACGTGTGTCAGGTTTACAGCCGGACTGATGAGTCGGCCATTGCCTTGTCGGAACAATTGCACTGTGCCTATACCACAAGTTTGCAGGATTTGTATGCTGATGCGGATCTGTATGTGGTTGCTGTAAAAGATCACGCCTTGTCGGAAGTCTTAGATGCGCTGAGTCTTTCAACGACCACGCGTGAACGTATCGTCCATACCGCGGGCAGTATTCCGATGGATGTGTTTACTGCCTATAAGTGGCAACAGTATGGCGTGCTTTACCCGCTCCAGACATTTTCAGCGTCACGCAATGTGGATAGCACAGCAATACCTTTTTTTATAGAGGCCAGTACGCCAGAGTTGCTGGAGCAACTTAAGACATTGGCATGCTGTTTGACTACCAGCGTGTACGAATTGGATTCGGAACATCGCAAATGGCTACATTTGTCGGCGGTGTTTGCTTGCAACTTTACCAATCATTGTTATGCATTGGCCCAGCAGATATTATCGCGTTCGGGAATGCCTTTCGAAGTATTGTTGCCGCTTATTGACGAGACTGCTGCCAAGGTGCATCAGTTGGAGCCGGTCAGGGCGCAGACTGGTCCAGCTGTTCGTTTTGATGAAAATATATTGGCAACACAGCGTGACCTATTAGCTTCAGGCGGTTTTGATCTTGATGCCTTGTATGTGCAGATGAGTGAAAGCATTCATCGCTTAGTGCAAGCGTATAAAAAAACAGATACATGATAAATTATGATTTGACAAAAATAAAAGCAATCGCATTTGATGTGGATGGGGTGTTGAGTTGTGAGACCATATCCCTGCATCCTCATGGTGAGCCGATGCGCACGGTGAATATAAAGGATGGTTATGCCATCCAGTTGGCTGTGAAATTAGGAATTCATGTAGCCATCATCACAGGAGGAAATGCTGCGTCGGTGCGTTTGCGTTACGAAGGACTCGGTGTAAAGGATGTTTACATGGGATGTGCTATCAAAATTCAAACCTATCGCGAGTGGGTTGCGAAATACCATTTGGCCGATGAGGAAGTACTTTATATGGGAGATGATGTTCCCGATTATGAAGTAATGCAAGCGTGTGGATGTCCCTGTTGTCCAGCCGATGCGGTGGCTGATATTAAGGCTGTTTCCTGTTACGTGTCGCCTAGGGCGGGAGGGCAGGGTTGTG
>CABSGW010000143.1 GCA_902477365.1 uncultured Prevotellaceae bacterium | reverse complement strand
GGGGTCGAAAAATGTAGCACAACTGTTTACCATGCTTTGGAGATTGGGTGAGACTTTTCCTCGAAAAACCTTCCGGCCGTTGACCGTAATGGTTACTTTTTGATGCATATTGATCAATTCTTCGCACAGATAGATGGTCAGATCACCATGCTGTACCGGCTGGTACTGTTTGGCAAACTTCATCTCAATGCCCCATACAGGATCCTTTTCGGTAGTTTGATAGCTGACATGGTTCACGTTTAAGGATATGGTGTTTCCTGTTATTTGCATTTCGTAGTGAATGCGTGAATGGTCGGTTTGGGAAGCTTGGGCCGGAATAGCCAGATTATAGAAGCCTTTGCGGTAGAGTCCGTCCATCTCGAAGTTTTCCCAACTGACAAATTTAGGGTATGGGTTGCGCTTGTACTGTTTTAACCAAGGTGTGGTGGGACGATAGTCTATACCGTGTCCTTTTCCGGGAATCAGTTCTATTCGATGACGGTAATAGTCCGGATGTAAGCGTTGTAAACTGTCGAATGCATTCTTTACGTATGAACTCAGTACATTTCGGTAAAAACCGGTGTCTTTGTCGCCGGTAAGTAACGAAAAGGCGATGTTACTGCAATTTTCGACCGGCGCATTTTTAAGAGGCTCACCACCTGCCATTGGGCCTGCTCCGGCCCAATAGTCGGCGTAGAAAGAAGCCAGACGCTGACTACCATATCCTCCTTCTGATATTCCGAACACATATAATCGGTTGGGATCTATTTGTCCGGAAACCAAAGCTTGTCGCAGTAGCTTTTCCCATGCGTGTTGCTTGGCTTTTTGCCACCAGCGGTAGAAGCTTCCTTCGTTGGGTATTTGCGGAATGAAGTAAGCCGATGGAGCATCGTCAAAGTGCTGGCATATTTTCAGTCCGGTGGCCCATTCGGCCTCTTTGTGTCCTGAGCCGTGAATGTACAGAAATAGGGGATAGCCGTCTGAAGAGGGTTGATTCCCTTTTGTTCCCCAATAGTAGGGCATCACAGCATGCGGCTCAAGTGTAGCCGGTAATACCCAGCGTCCGACAGATTGCTCGGAGAGAGGACTGAGCGGAATAAGTTTTTCTTCTGAAAAGCGGTTGTTGGCTGCTTGCCACATTCGCCAAACCTTGTCACGATAGGCTGGAACTTCGGATTGCTTGATGCGGGAGGTGTGGTTGAATGTGCTCGTTTGTCCCAACAAGTATTGAAAAAAGAAATTTTCAACTTGTTGTTCCCGGTTGTTATTTGTTGCTGAAAGGCCAAGGCTGTTAGCGATGAGCAAAAAGGATGATATGACTTTAGAGAGTTTCATTGATTTATGAGGTTATAAAACTGTGACTAGATGGAATCTCGTTTCTTAAATGGATTTTACTACTCGCTTGTTGAACAGGAAAAAAACACCGATACTAAGGAGTGTGAGCATCTCGGATAGCGGGACAGCCAGCCAAATGCCGATGACTCCCCATAGATAAGGTAATAGGAAGAAACAAAGTATCATAAGAATCACTCCGCGCAGCAGAGTGAAAACCGTAGCACTTCGAAAACGTTCCAAACTTTGAAGATAACCGATACAGACGATGTTCAATGCAAAAAAGATGAATCCGCAAGTGAAGTAGGGGATACCTTCTACAGCTATTTGATAAGCGGGTACACTATTTCCAAGGAATGAACTCGTTAATTGAGGGCATAGTCCGGCAACGCCTAGGTTGGTTATCAAACCGAAAAGCAATGCAGTACGGATAGAGAGGTGGAAAGCCGAACGAATGCGGTTGGTGTTACCAATACCGTGGTTATAGCTGATGATGGGTTGTACGGATTGGGCTATGGCGTTGTTTACCATGAACACAATCGGGAAACAATAGCAGGCTACGCTGAAAGCGGCTACTCCGTCTTCGTTCAAATAGTGCATAAATACGTAATTGCCAACTAGCATCATGCAAGCAATAGCAGCCTCGTTTAGGAACGCCGAGAAGCCCAGTTTGACCATATAACAGGTATTACGGGCCGTAAGCCGCAGACTGGTACGAGTAAATTTGGGCCGGTAGAAATGCAACGTTTTGGAATACTTCGTCATGTAGACCAGAATCATGATGCTACCGGACAGTGTTGCCAAGTTGGACGCAATGGCTGCCCCAGACAAGCCTAGCCCAAGGGGGAAGATGAGTATATAGTCTAAAACAACATTGACTACGGCAGGGACGGCGCTGCATAACATGGCAAAGTTGGGAGAGCCGTCTAATCGGATGACAAACAGCCCGATGCTAAGAAACATATTGAACACTAAGAAAGGAACAATCCAATGAAGATATTCAAGCACCAAGGGAAGTAAACGTTCGGAACTTCCCAGCAATAGGGCGACAGATTCGCTAAACAGCATGACAAGTGCTGAAGCTATCAGCATGAAAAAGGCCGAAACGGTGAAGGCTTGGGTAACGTTTATATTGGCCGCTTTCGTTTTATTATGAGACAAATGAATGGATGCAACAACAGACACACCAATGCCAAACATCAGACCGATCCCCGTAGCAAGCATGAAAAAAGGAGCCACGATGTTGACGGAGGCCAACGCATCGCTACCAACTCCTCTTCCTACAAAAATGCCGTCAGCAATGGTAATGGTAGCTGTCAGGACCATTCCTAATAAAGTTGGTATAAACATTTTACGGAACAAATGGGATATATCCATCGTTCCAAAGTCAATACTATCACGTTCTTGTTTCATAGAGTAAAAGCAAATAAGGTACAAAGTTACATTTTATATATTGAAAATCCTACTGAAAAGATGGGGTAAAGTATAGACAGATGGATGGTTTCTATAGTTGGTTCTAGAATAGAAATAGCCTGATCAGGCACAGGGATGGTTGGATACGTAAGGGGGATTTTTGGCTTAAAAGACTTTTTTTCAGGACGAAAAAAGAGCCACTCAAAAAAAATATCCTAACTTTGTCTGCAAACAATTATTTCACGCTAAACAGATTTATAATTATCTTTTTATGCAAGATCAAGAAAATATGAATGAAGTACGTTCGCAACAGCAGGCAGAAGGTCCGGTGAAACCGTCGGTACCCAAAGGACGTAAGTATGTATGGATAGCAGTCGTTGCAGTGGCAGTGGTATTGCTGGGACTTGCCGGTATCTTTTATCAACAGCTGCAAGAAGAACGCTTGGAAAAAGAGAAGTTACAGCAGTTGGCGGAACTGGATAAGAAAGAGATGGAAAACGAGTATGCCCAGTTTGCGTTGCAGTATGATGAGTTGAAAAAGTCTATCAAAGATGATTCGTTGATGGAGCGTCTTTCTGTGGAGCAGGCCCGTAATCAGGAGTTGCTGGACGAATTGAAAAAGGTAAAGGCAACCGATGCGGCTGAAATTATTCGTTTGAAGAAAGAGTTGGAAACAGTACGGGCCGTTTTGCGTAGTTATGTACGCGAGATTGATTCATTGTATCGGGTAAATCAAGCATTAGCCGATGAAAATCAACAGATAAAATCGCGTTATACAGAGGCTACTTCGCAGATCAGTAACTTGACCAGTGAAAAGGAGACGTTGACCGAGAAGGTAGAGATTGCTTCTCAGTTGGATGCGACAGCCATTTCGGTACAACCGCAGAATAAGCGTGGCAAACAGGCCAAGAAGGTGAAAGACGTTACTCGTTTTGTCGCAAACTTTACTGTAACCAAGAATATTACGGCTCAGACCGGGCAGCGGACGTTGTATGTACGTATATTGAAACCGACCAATGACGTGGTAGCGCCGAGCGGAACATTCAGCTATGAGAACCGTTCGTTGGACTATTCGGCAGCAAAAATCATAGAATATACCGGTGAAGAGCAAAGACTGACCATCTACGTACCTATTAATGAGTTTTTGAGTAAAGGTACTTACCGGATTCATATTTTTGCCGATGGTAATATGATTGGCTCGAGCAGCTTTACGATGGAGAAATAATAATGAAATACGTTGAAAGACAAATGAGCGGACTCTGTAAAGGGTCCGCTCATTTGTTGCATGGCGCTATAAGATGGCTATGAGCGATGGTTAGTCTCAACAATCTGGGTTGGAGGTAAACTCTGGTTGCGCTCTTCGGTTTGGTTCACGATGTTTTGAGCCAATTGGTGGAACGCAGTTCCTATCGGAGATGTTGCGTCTAGGGCGATGGGTTCGCCACTGTCCCCGCATTCGCAGATGCTTTGTACAATGGGGATTTGTCCCAACAAAGGAACATTGAGTTGTTCGGCTAACTCCTTGACACCTTCACGTCCAAAAAGATAGTACTTATTTTCAGGGAGTTCGGCAGGCGTAAACCACGCCATGTTCTCTACCAATCCTAGGATGGGAACATTCACTTTGTCATTCAAGTACATGTCAATTCCTTTACGGGCATCTGCCAATGCTACTTTCTGAGGTGTACTTACAATAACGGCACCAGTGATGGCAAGCGTCTGGAGCAATGTCAAGTGAATGTCGCTAGTGCCCGGAGGGGTGTCTATGATAAAATAGTCAAGGTCTCCCCAGCTGGTGTCGGCTATCAGTTGTTTCAAGGCATTGCATGCCATAGCCCCTCGCCAGAGTGTTGCAGTTTCTGGATTAACGAAAAATCCGATAGAAAGCATTTTAACACCGTATTTCAGTGACGGAATGATGAGTTGGCGTCCGTCAACTTCTTCGCCAAATGGACGGAAGTCTTCCAGATGAAACATTTTGGGCTGCGATGGACCGAAAATGTCAGCGTCCAGCAGACCTACATTATAACCCATACTAGCCAAGGATACGGCAAGGTTTGCTGCTATGGTAGATTTTCCTACTCCACCTTTGCCGGAGGATACGGCGATGATGTTTTTCACCTGTGGCAACAGTTTGTCTGGTTCGGGAGGAAGCTGTTGGATGGTTTTTGTGTGGATGGTTACTTGTACATCATTAGAGACATAGGTCTTGATCGCAGCCTCGGCTGCTTTGACTACCGATTTCATGAAAGGGTTGGTAGGTTTGTCAAATAGCAGTGAAAACGAAACTTGCATACCGTCTATGCGCAGGTCGTCTTCAACCATTTCGGCTTCAATCAGGTTTTTACCCGTTCCGGGATAGCGCACAGTGGCCAGTGCGTCTAGTATAAGTTTAGGATAAAGCGTCATTGTTATGTTTTTGAATTAAGGGGTGTTAGACTTCATAATCGACAACAGTCCTGCTTTCGCGAACCTGTTTGCAATAATTACTTATGGTTTGATGGGCCGGATGAGTCTTGTATCGCTTCATGGCCTCGGCATCGTCAAAGGTGGAGATAAGAACTGCATCATAAGCCATATCCCCCGTATTGGTATTTACACCAACCTCGAGTGAACGTATTTCTGGTATGACGGATGTGAGTTGTTCCAGATGCTCTTTCATCCATTGCGCGTGTTCATGGCGTGACTTACCCGCTGCTCCATCAACGAATCGCCACATAACGACATGTTTTAACATAAGGTATATATTATAGGATTATTTACTGGTTTGCAGTCCGCTTCGTTTGCTACGGTTGTAGCTTCTGTATTCATCCAATTCTATTTCAATGTCCGGTTCACGCAATGTTCCTTCTTGCGGCAAGCGAAATTTGATGTATCGGATGTTCAACCCGCGGTCTATCCATTGTTGCTCGTAATAAGTCTGAATGCTCAACACGCGTTTTAACTCCTCGTCAGGATGCTGTGGAAGTGTGGTGTGATAGAGGTCGGTCGTGGCAAATTCAACCGGAAACGCATTTTCCTTAATCATATAATTGGTATAGGTATAAAGAAAGTTGCTGTCCGTTTTTACGTGAATCAATCCGTTGTTTACCAAAAAATGACGGTACCGTTCCATGAAAAAGGTTGATGTGAGGCGTTTGGTGGCCTTTTTCATCTGCGGATCGCTGAATGTAAGCCATATTTCGGACACCTCGTTTGCTGCAAAAAAGTGGTCAATCAGTTCGATGTTGGTTCGTAGGAAGGCGACATTTTTCATGCCTGCTTCCAACGATTCGGTAGCACCGGCCCACATGCGAGACCCTTTGATATCTATGCCGATGAAATTTTTTTCAGGGAATAATTGTCCTAATCCCACGGTGTACTCTCCACGGCCGCAACCTAATTCGAGAACAATCGGATTGTCGTTATGAAAGAACTGGCTGTTCCAGCACCCCTTCATAGGGAAACCTTCAGATTGAAGTACGGCGAAAGGATACTCAAAAACATGCGGATAGGTACGCATATCAGCGAATTTAGCTAATTTGTTTTTTCCCATAGATAAAAAATCGTGTGTGTGTTGCAAAGGTAGGGAAATGTTGGCATTTGGACGAAGAAAAATAAAGAAAAGCCTTCGGTGTTCACGTAGAAACGTCCTGGGCATGTCGTTACAACGACATGCCCAGGACGTTTCTGTTTGGTGGGATGGAGGGTTAGTCGAGTACGGTAACCCAGCCGTATTTGTCAGCCTCTTCTCCCATTTGGATGGCACGCAGGTGGTTGTACAACTTGGTGCATACCGGTCCCGGTTGCCCGTCTTTACTGATGACGTAACTCTTTTTATTCTCAAGGTCATCAATGCATGCGATGGGGCTGATCACGGCAGCTGTGCCACATGCTCCGGCTTCCTCAAACGTGTCTAACTCGTCTTCCGGAATCTGGCGGCATTCTACTTTCATTCCTAAATCTAATGCAATTTGCTGCAGACTTTTGTTGGTGATCGAAGGAAGAATGGAGGACGATTTTGGCGTGATGTAGGTGTTGTTCTTGATACCAAAGAAGTTGGCTGCACCACATTCGTCGATGTAT
>CABSGW010000142.1 GCA_902477365.1 uncultured Prevotellaceae bacterium | reverse complement strand
TAACAATCGGGATCTGGTTTTGATTTTGCAAAATCTTCGGCTGTGAACACGCGGTCAAAGTACGTAGCCAGTTGAGGATGCGTGCGATACACCTGTTTCATTTTGGTTTGATCGGAACTAGTAACAACAGCCATTTTCACCTGATGGTGAGCTAAATCCTTAAGAAAAGCCTCTACTCCGGGAATAAAGGCATACGACATCTTTTCTTCGAAACGGTTCAGTTCCTCTTTAACCACTAGCTGAATCTGCATATCCTTAAAATATCGCTGATAAATAGTGGTAAGCGTTTGTCCTTTTATTTCCGATGCGAATGATTTATTATCAGGGAAATAAGTTTTCCCTATTTGTTCCCAAAATTCTGTGTACTGTGATTCAGTGTCAATCAACACACCATCCAAATCGAACAAAGCAACTTGTTTCTCTTTTTCCATAATCCACGCTATTAATGATGTAAAGTTACGACAAAAAGACGACATGTGCTCCATACCATGAAAGAATTGAATAATAGAGACTTTACAAACACGCTGAAAATATTCATACGTACCGCTATCACCATCCGTACTTGGTTATTTTGTCCGGATACGCTTGTTTTTTCATCAGAAAATGATGAACTTTGTCCTCACGAGTACAACAAGGCATGAAAAATCAACTAACAGTATACAAGGCTTCTGCAGGTTCAGGGAAAACATTCACACTAACTGTTGAATACATTTCCCTACTCTTATCTAATGAAAATCCCACCAGTTACCGTTCCATTTTAGCTGTCACCTTTACCAACAAAGCCACAGCCGAAATGAAAATGCGTATCATGCAACAACTTTACGGCATAGGCTTTTCTCTACCAGAGAGCGACACATACTTGCAACAAATACAAGAACGGACTGCATTAGCTCCCAATCTGTTGCGTGAACGTGCACAAAAAGTGCTTTTACGGATGATTCATGATTATGATCATTTCCGTGTGGAAACCATAGATTCGTTCTTTCAATCTATTCTCTCTTCACTCAGCCGCGAGTTGCACTTGGCTGCCAATGTGAAAGTAGACATCAATGATATAGAAATCATCGAAACGGCGGTTGATCTGTTGCTTGCTGAATTAACTCCCAATTCGCCCATCTTGGTGTGGATACTAAGTTATATACGCGAACGCATCGAAGAGAATCAGCGTTGGGACATCAGCAAAGAGGTAAAGAATTTCGCAAAAAATCTTGTAAAAGAAAAGTACCTTATCAACGAGGAGCAGCTGAATGGCGTACTTTCTGACAACGAGAAGTTGGAATCCTTCAAAAAGCGTTTACGCGAACGTCGCGATCTAGCGATAGACGTCATTCAAAGTGCTGCCGACCACTTTTTGGAAATATTGGAATCGTACCAGCTCACAGAAAAAGACTTCAGTAACGGGAAATATCTATATACTTACTTGAAGTGCTTATCTGAAGGGACTTTTAAAGAGCCCAACCTGACCTTACAAAAATATTTGGATGGGTATGAGAAATGGTTACGTAAAGCAGACCTTAAAAATTCTGAATTAGTACAACTTATCAATGACGTATTATGTCCAATGCTCAACGAGGTGGAACGTCTGCGTTCCGAACAAGTGGTGGAATATAACAGTTGTCTATTAACCCTGCAACACCTCAACCCCCTGAGACTGCTGAATGTAATAAATAGCAAAGTAAACCAACTCAATCAGGACGCCAATCGTTTTTTGTTGGCTAAAACCCCAATCCTGTTACACCGACTTGTTGGAGACGATGATGCATCCTTTGTAATGGAAAAATCAGGCACACGTTTCCGGCATATTATGATTGACGAATTCCAAGATACTTCAACCCTGCAATGGCACAACTTCAGGAACCTGATCTTTGAAAACTTAGCAGCAGGAAGTCAAAGTTTACTCGTAGGTGATGTGAAACAGAGTATTTACCGGTGGCGTAACGGCGACTGGTCTATCCTGCACCATATTCAACAAGAGTTTCCCACACAGCATATTTGTATCAAAAACTTGGATACAAACTTCAGAAGCGAAGCGAATATCATTGCTTTCAACAACCACTTCTTCAGAAAAGCGGCTGATGTTTTAGATGCACAAGGGGAGTTGGCAGTAACCCAGCCTATCAAACAATTGTACGAAGACGTACAACAAAACATACCATTATCAAGGGATGAGCAGGGAGGATACATACACGTACATTTACTGCCTGCCAAAAAGGAAGAAAAAGACGACTACGATTGGAAAGAAGAGATGTTAACCGAAATGGCCGACAAGATAGACTCGCTGCATTGTGAACAGCACATCCCTTTCTCCCAAATGGCAATCTTGGTGCGTAACAATATACATGCAACGGCCATTGTAAACTGGTTCTCCATCCATCATCCCCAATTGCCCATTGTATCCGGCGAAGCTTTCTTGTTTTCATCCTCGTCTGCCGTCAATTTACTGATCTATTCATTACGCTACATAGCCAATCCGAATGACGATGTGGCTGCCGCCTACGTTGCGTTGTACCATCAGCAAGCGACAGAGAAGAACGATGTATCACCCGAAGAGATCTTCTCTTCTCCTCAAACTTTTCTGCCTGCAATGCTATATAAAGACAGGGAGTTACTATATGATACACCTTTGTATGAATTGACAGAACAGTTGTGTCAGCTTTTTTTGTTATTTCATTGTGAAAACGAGGTATCCTACCTACACGCTTTCATTGACGAAGTTCAGTTGTTTTTAAGTGACCACGCATCCAACATCGAACAATTCATCACCTATTGGGAAGATACCTTAAAGAAAAAAGCAATACCCACATCAGATGAGGTTAACGGTATCCGTATACTAACCATCCATAAATCAAAAGGATTGCAATTTCATACACTGTTCATGCCATTTACGAATTGGAAAATAGAGAACGACCGTCCCAATGATTTGTTATGGTGCAAGCCCATCCCTAAACCCTACAATGAATTGCCATTGGCGCCAATCTCTACAAACGCACTCACGGAACAGTCTGTTTATGCAGCAGACTATCAAGAAGAGCACCTGCAACGCAGAATAGAGAACCTTAACCTTCTGTACGTAGGATTCACACGTGCCGAAAAGAATCTACTGGTATGGGGAACTGGTATGCCCAGTGCCATTGGCAAAAAAACGATGACCATAGGCGACTTGATCGCTGCCGTATTAGAAGAAGAATGTACAGCGGACAATGAGCTTATATACAACCATGGAATACCTGCCACATACGTTGTTAAGAACTATGCTATAAACTCCTTAAACAAACTGTCACTGCCTGTAACCGCTATAACCCAAATTCCATTCGATACATCCACATACACCCAGTTCCGGCAGTCGAATGAATCACGCGATTTTATACGCCTGGAAGAACAAGACAATAATGTAACCCAACAAGAATATATCTTACAGGGAAACTTGCTTCACCGCCTGTTCTCCACAATTACTACTTCAAATGATATAGAAGACGCTTTAACTTCATTTGAACAACAAGGTTTGCTTGAACCTTTTTTCCAAAAAGAACGCCTACAAAAGCTCATCAACCGGTGTTTGCAAACTCCTCAAATAGCCGACTGGTTCAGTCCGCGATGGACGCTTTATAAAGAATGCGATATTTTACATACAAACAGCAAAGGAGAGACCATCATTAAACGCCCTGACCGAGTGATGATTGATCAAGATGAAGTGGTTGTCGTTGACTTTAAATTCGGAACGCCACGGCCTGAATATGCCCAACAGGTTAAAGAATATACCGAATTGCTGCAACGCATGGGGTATTCATCTCCCAAAGGCTATCTGTGGTATGTTTACACCAATCAAGTTGTCCCTATTAATTCAGATAAAGCATGATTCCCTTTTTACAACTAGTAGCCAATGACCTCTACCAAAAGTTTGGTAACGAGTTGCATCAGATAACTTTAATTTTCCCCAACAAGCGGGCGGGACTATTCTTCAATGAATACTTGGCTGCATGTAGCGACCAGCCTATATGGGCACCTCACCACCAGACCATCAGCGAACTGTTCAGAAATAACATTGACTTAACCGTTTGCGATCCTATCCAAACCGTATGCGAACTATACAAAAGTTATTGCAACTATGTGGACGACCCTGAAAGCCTAGACTTTTTTTACGGATGGGGAGAGAAGATGCTCAATGACTTTGATGATATTGACAAAAACTTGGTGGATGCCAAAGCTCTATTCCGGAATTTACACGCCATCAAACAACTGGAAGACGAAAGCTACCTCAATGAACAACAAGAAAAGGTTCTGGCTGACTTTTTCCAGCATTTTTCCATCGAAAAGAACAGCCTTTTAAAACAAAAGTTTCTCCGGCTATGGGAGCAAATGGCTCCTATCTATGATGACTTAAACTATAGATTGAAAGAACAAGGATTGGCCTATGAAGGAGCACTTTACCGCTTAGTAGTAGAGAACTACCAACCAATGTCTTTCAACTACTTCAAGAAATACGTTTTTGTAGGATTTAATGTATTGAACAAAGTAGAAGAAAGATTGTTCAGCCTATTATCTGACAATGATAAAGCACTTTTTTACTGGGACTATGACCAACTCTATTACAATGAAAGCTGTCATTTCGAGGCCGGTGTATTCCTGCCTCGAAACCTAAAACGCTTTCCAAATGAGTTATCTACTTGTCATTTTGATAATTTCAGCAAACTAACCGATATACATTACATTGCCGCTTCAACCAATCATGCGCAAGCCCGTTATGCCGGACAATGGTTGCAGCACTATCGAACCATTCCCGAAAAGCAAACTGCCATTGTCATTTGTGATGAAACACTTTTGCAACCTGTACTCCATTCATTACCAACCCATATAGAACACGTGAATGTCACAAAAGGATTTCCACTGGCACAAACTCCGGCATATACCCTGATTGACCAATTCATAACGGATTCTTTAGACACCCTTCAGTCGCAGCCGTCCGAACAGAAAGAACTACTTGCCCACCTATCCAGTTTGATTAAAGAACAAGCCATACAAATGCGCGAAAAATATGATCAAACAACTCCTTCAACCAATGAACAGATCCTATCACAGCTCTATACAGAATCGTATTTCCAGGCCTACAAGCTGATAAACCGATTTTACCAATTCATAGAAAAAGGTATTCTGTCCGTCAATGCAACAACACTCTTCCGACTGATTCGCCAAGTGGTACGCCAAACAGATATTCCCTATCACGGTGAACCGGCAATGGGCGTACAGTTGATGGGGCTTCTGGAAACGCGTGGACTCGATTTCAGACACGTGCTGGTGCTTGGCGTAAACGAAGGAAACTTGCCGCAAAAAACGAGTGACTCATCATTCATTCCCTTTGATGTGAGAAAGGCATTCGGACTTACTACTCCCGAACACAAAACGGCGGTCTATGCCTATTATTTTTACCGTCTTTTGCAACGGGCAGAACACGCTACCTTGGTGTACTCCGACGCAACCAACGGAATGAGTAAAGGAGAAATGTCCCGATTCATGACCCAACTGTTGATAGAGACTTCATTACCTATTCAACGCCACATTCTGTCCAATGACATACATCCTACCGTCCTGCAGTCCCTGAGTATCCATAAAACAAAGGAGATGCTTCAGCAAATGAAAAGCCTATCTCCTTCGGCACTCAATGCCTATATGTATTGCCAACTGCAATTTTACTTTCAGCATATAGCCAAACTGAAAGAACCCGATCCGCAAAACGGTGTTATTGAAGCAAATACCTTTGGAACACTCTTTCACCGTTCTGCCGAACTGTTCTATACGGAACTTACCTCCAAGAACAATATCGTTACCCAAGAAAAGCTGGAACAACTGGCTGGTAAAAAGGGAGAATGGCTAATTCGTTATGTGCGGCAAGCCTTTAAAGACGAGCAGATCACCCCACAACTGGTGATAGAAGAAGTACTGCATATGTACCTCAACCAGTTAATAGAAAATGACAAGAAACTCGTCCCGTTTGAAATCGTAGAGATGGAAAAACGGCATGACATACCTTATACCGTACAAACCAAACAGGAACAATATAGCATACGGATCGGAGGATTCATTGACCGGTTGGACTTAATGCAAATTCCGGATGAAACAGGTACTCCCATTACAACATTACGTGTGGTAGACTACAAAACCGGAGGACAACCTGAAACTGCTAAAAACATGCAGGAACTTTTCACTATTAGCGAAAAGCGGCCGCATTACATCTTCCAGACATTTTTATATGCGTTGACTTTATGTAACCAAGCGAAGTGGCCCATTGCCCCTGCATTGTTTTTTGTACACAAATCAGCAGGTAACGATTACAACCCATATATAAGTTTTGGAGGCAAGAATGAAAAACATCCCGTCCACTACGTAACGAACTTTCAAGTATTGGCAGATGAATTTCGCGAAGCACTGACAACACTCCTCGAAGAAATATTCAACGAAGATATCCCTTTCGCTCCTACAGGAACAGAACGGGCCTGTGCCAGTTGTCCCTATCATAGTTTATGCGGTAAATAAAACAAAAAAGGTATCATGATTCATATTCAACTAACACCCGCCATTTCCTCCATTTGTCCGGAGTTCAAAGGGGTAGCCATAGCCGCAAACGTTCGTAACACAACTTACAACACGCTGTTGTGGGCAGACATAGACAGTCAATTAACACAACTGCGCACATGCTATACCACAGAGAGCCTGAAACAACACCCTATCATACAAGCTACCCGTACCGCTTACAAGCGTTGTGGTAAAGACCCAAGCCGCTATCGCCCTGCAGCAGAAGCACTGGTCAGACGCGTACTACAAGGACACTCTCTTTACCA
>CABSGW010000141.1 GCA_902477365.1 uncultured Prevotellaceae bacterium | reverse complement strand
TCCGCGGGAAGTCCCTGGACGTCCGTTCAAGAACAAGAAACGTTTCCAGTTCAAGGTGGACGACTACAATGAATATTTCCTGAACCAGCTATTTGAGATACTGACCGAGTACGGCCCTATCCATGAGGTGTGGTTCGATGGTGCCCACCCCAAAACAAAAGGAGGGCAAAAATATAATTATGCCGCCTGGAAACAGCTCATCAAGACACTGGCGCCCAAAGCCGTCATATTCGGACGGGAAGACATCCGCTGGTGTGGCAACGAAGCCGGAGGCACCCGCCAAACAGAATGGAACGTGATTCCCTATCCGCAGAATCCGGACACGGCAACCGTATTTCCCGACATGACGGGCAAAGATCTGGGCAGCCGTTCCCGGTTATACGACGCCAAATACCTGCACTACCAGCAAGCCGAAACCAATACTTCGATACGGGAAGGATGGTTCTACCGGGACGACACCCGCCAAAAGGTGCGTAGTGCCGATGACGTGTTCGACATCTACGAACGCTCGGTAGGCGGAAACTCCACATTCCTGCTCAATATCCCACCTAACCGGGAGGGACGTTTTTCAGACGAAGACGTGCGGGTGTTGAACGAAACAGGCCAGCGCATCCGCGAAACCTACGGAACAAACCTGCTGGACGGTGCAAAAGGACCGAAAGAGGTACTTGACAAAAAAGAAAACACCTTTGTCTCGATAAAAGAAGGACAGGATATCGTATTGACAACCACCCGTCCCATCACCCTCAACCGGTTAGTCATTCAAGAGGCCATCGCCCAACGGGGTGAACGCGTAGAGCAACACCTGCTTGAAGCCTGGATTGACGGTGCGTGGAAAGAGGTAGCCCACGCCACAAACATCGGCTACAAACGCATTTTACGTTTCGGCGACATTACTACGAACAAGCTGCGCATTCGTATAACACAGGCCAGACTGACGCCTGCCATCAGCAACGTGACGGCACACTACTACCAGTCCCGGCCACCACGCCTCACGGCAGTACGCGATTTGGAAGGAAACATCACCATCCGACCACAGGAACACGCTTTCGGATGGAAGCCTCACGGAGAAAAAACACTGGAAAACTTGAACCAGGGACTTCAAATCTACTATACAACAGACGGGCGAACCCCGGATGAAAACGCCACATGCTACACCGGTCCATTCCGTATGGGAAGAGGTAAGTTGCAAGCGGTAGCCATCTTGAAGCAAAGCAAAGGAGCGTTGCTGCAAGAGCCTATCGGACTTATCAAAAAACAATGGAAACTGCACGAGGCCGGCAGCCAGGCCGACAAGCACGGTGCGCAACAGGCATTCGACGAGCAACCCGGAACTTACTGGTTGGGGACAGCCGGCGAAAAAGCCTATCTGTCCATTGATTTGGGAAAGGAAGAGACGATCAACGGTATAGCCTACATCCCCGTAGCGCAACGGGTGGACGGAATGATGGCTAAGGGAAAAATCCTCACCAGTAACGATGGTGTGCATTGGACAACTGAAGAAACCTTTGAATTCGGCAACCTCATCAACGACCCGACCAAACGGTATCATTACCTCAAACAGCCCGTTGAATCACGCTACTTACGCATTGAAGCGACAGAGATTGCCGCAGAAGGAAAAGTCGTAGCCATTGCCGAACTGGATGTTCTATAAGTCCACCGTCCTTGCCTACGGTACAAAACAACCGTCCACATGCCCTTAAACACGCTAAAGAATGAAACGATTCACCCCTCTTGCCGCCCTTTGGATACTGCTTTTCTGCTGTATAAGCAGTTGCATCAACGAAGATAACGGCCCGGGCGGTAACCAACTGGAGGTAGGAGACAAACTACCCCATTTCCAGGTTTCCGACACGGACGGCCACTTGTTTGACAGTGCAGCCGGAACGGACAGCCTGACCGTTATAACCTTCTTCCACACGGGTTGCGGCGATTGCCGTGAGGAACTGCCACGCTTGCAACAGGTCTACAACGTCATGCAGGACGAACCGGTGCGCTTTCTGTGCATCAGCAGGGAAGAGAAAGCGCAATCCGTCACGACCTACTGGGCAGCCCACGCGTTGAGCCTGCCGGTATCGGCACAAAGCGACCGACACATTTACAGTCTGTTTGCCTCAGCCGGTGTGCCACGCACCTACATAGCCGACCAGCAAGGTACCATCCGGTACATTTACACAGACAGTCCCCTGGCAACCGAGACACAGCTATTGACCGCAATACAAACATTGCTCCATTAAAATAACGAACAAATTATGGCCTCAAAAAAAGAATATAAAGCAGCCAACACCGCCTACCTGAACGACCTGACTACCGACCCGGACATACAGACTCTGCCCGGCGGTGTGCTGTACCGCATCAACCAGTATGGCCCGACCGATGCCCCTTCTCCCAAACCCGGGAGTATCGTACTGGTACACTATACGGGACGTTTGATCAACGGACGCATTTTCGATTCTACCGAAAATGCACCTTGTCCGCCGGCCCTGCGGTTGAAAGACTTGATAACAGGCTGGCAGATAGCCCTTCCTCACATGCGCGTTGGAGACAACTGGACGCTTTACATACCTGCCGAACTGGGCTATGGGCCGAAAGCAACCGACGGGATTCCCGGCGGTTCCACCTTGATTTTTGATATCCAGCTGATCGGTATTGCCTGACAAGCGATGAACATACGTATTGCAACCGAAGCCGATGCCGCAGCGCTGGCAGCCATTTACGCTCCCTACGTCACCGGAAGCGTCATTACCTTCGAGTACGATGTACCCGATACTGCGGAATTTGCAGCACGCATACGGCATACACTCAACCGTTACCCCTATCTGGTAGCCGAAGAAAAGGGAGAGCCCATCGGCTATGCCTATGCCGGTGCACTGAAAACACGGGACGCTTACGACTGGGCTGCCGAAACATCCATCTACCTGAAGCAAACGCATAGCGGGCAAGGCAGAGGCCGCACCCTATACCAGGCACTCGAAACCTTGTTGAAACGCCAACATGTGCTGAATCTCTATGCCTGCATAACCCATCCCAACGAGGCCAGTGAACACTTTCACCATCGGCAGGGTTATCACAAAGTGGCACACTTCACTCACTGCGGTTACAAATTCGGCCAATGGTGCGACGTAATCTGGATGGAAAAAAGGCCTTCCGGATACCCCGAAAAGCCTGCACCTTTTATTCCGTTCCCCCAACTGGCCGATCAGTCCGTCAAGTAACCGGTATCTCCAATGTGGTACATCAGCCCCGACAAGACGGCAAACGTGTCTTGCGACAGGGTATGTCCGGGTTTACGCGGCTCGAACTTGGCTTCGAATGCGCCGAATCCCTCCATATCGATATCAAAATCGGGACTCTCCTTAAAGCATCCCCCTTCGGCCAATGCACCGGGAACCAATTCCAGCACTTGCAGCGCCGGCGCATAGCGGCCGTCGGCCGTTGTCACCTCAAAACGCTCACCGCACCGAAAACCAAACCGGCTGTAATAAGCCGGATTGCCCATGATGCAAACCGCCTTATAGCCAAGTTCCTTGGCACGACGCAACGAAGTGCGTATCAAAGCCGAGCCTATTCCCGTTTTCTGTTTGGAAGGACGCACGCTCAACGGGCCGAAACAAAGCACTTCACGGCATGTACCGTCCGCTCCTGTCAGTGAAGCACGTGTATAGGCAATGTGTCCAACCACCTGCCCATCCAGTTTTGCCACCATGCTCAACTCGGGAATAAAATCCTTACTCTTGCGCAATTTATGTACCAAATAGTGCTCCATGCATCCGGGTACATAGACATTCCAGAAAGCGTCGCGTGTCAATACTTCCACCCAGCGGAAGTCCGCTTTCTTTTCCATTCGAATATTCAGTTCCATACGGCAAAGGTACGAAAATAGCTTTTTATTGCGAAATGTTAACCAGCCTCTTCCGTCCCTTCTCCGCTACTTTTTCGTACATTTGTTCCATCATTCACTCACAACAGAAACTTATGATGGAAAATCGCATTACCTCTCTTTTCAACATCAAACACCCGCTGATTGCCGGCGGAATGGTATGGTGCAGCGGCTGGAGGCTGGCCGCAGCCGTCAGTAACGCCGGCGGACTGGGCCTGATAGGTGCCGGATCCATGTCGCCGGACCTGCTACGCGAACATATCCGCAAGTGTAAGGCAGCTACCTCCAACCCTTTCGGTGTAAACGTGCCACTCATGTTCAAACACACGGAAGAGCACATGCATGTGATTCGGGAAGAAGCAGTACCTATTGTCTTCCCCTCGGCCGGCAATCCCAAGACGTGGACCGGCTTTCTGCAAGCGGGCGGCTGCAAGGTGGCGCATGTAGTAGCCAACACCCGTTTTGCACTGAAATGTCAGGAGGCCGGTGTAGATGCCATCGTTGCAGAAGGGTTTGAAGCCGGCGGACACAACGGACGCGAAGAAACCACAACAATGGTGCTGATTCCCCAACTGCGCAAAGCCGTATCGTTACCCCTCATCGCCGCCGGCGGCATAGCCACGGGAGCAGGCATGTTGGCCGCCATGTCGCTAGGAGCTGAAGGCGTACAAATGGGGACGCGCTTTGCGTTATCGCAAGAAAGTTCGGCCAACGAGTCTTTTAAACAACTGTGCATCACGCTGCATGAAGGGGACACGCTGTTATCGCTCAAGAAACTCAGTCCTACCCGCTTGATAAAAAACGGCTTTTTCCATGCTGTTGAAGCCGCCGAAAACAGGGGAGCTACGGCGGACGAACTGCAGGAACTGTTAGGAAAAGGCCGTTCAAAACGGGGTATATTCGACGGTGACCTGGACGATGGAGAACTGGAGATAGGCCAGGCCTCTTCGCTGATCCGCGATTTGCCTACGGTACAGGAAATCGTAGCCAAGCTGCTGGACGAATACCAGGCTGCCTACCGGCAACTGCCTCGCAGCCTATAAGCCGAATACCGACCGGGCATCTCGTTGCAACGAGATGCCCAGTACGTTGAAAGAAGGTAACGAAGCCAGCGGCACAATCGGCGCTCATGAATCTGACTTCACGACATCGGCTGGATTTTCACGTGCAGCACGACACACTTGGTACAGTACAACCGTACCAACCAATCCTAACAGCAACAAGCAAACCACTACCATTGACAGCAGGCCTACACCTACTTGCTCGGTAAAACCGGACATCCAGTAATCAATAATATACCACCCTAACGGATAGGCCACCACGCAAGCCACCACCACAGCCCCTACATACGACCGCAAATAAAGCGCACACAAATCGCGATAGGACGCACCGAAAACACGGCGGACAGCAATGCTTTTCCGTTGCATACGAAGCGTGTACAACATCAACGAAAATACACCCAAAAAGGTCACGACCAGACTACCTAACACCAAAACTGAGAATGCGTTTACCAACATAAGGTCTTCGCTGTAACCACTTATCACATAGTCGGAAAAAGACGCTACCGACAGTTTGGTCTCGTCCAAGTCCAACTCCTTCACCGTACGGTTCACCGTTTCCTCAGCACCCAGCCTATGTCCCGGACGATACTTGACATATACCGCGCTATTCAACTCGTTGAGCCGCGTATAATCATCTATCAGCACATAAAAAAGCGGTATCGGTTTCATTTTAAAATTCTCGGTCCGCACATCCAGCTCACCGTGCGTTTTAAACTGACATCCCCAGTACATCAACGTTCGTTGCACATGGTCTGCCGCATGGAAATGATCTATAAAAGTCTGATTCACGTAACAATACGCCGAACCATCTGTCGGCAGAGAGTCAGGCCAAGATCCGGTTCTGGGGTTCAGCCCAAAAAACGGACCGGCCTCAAGGGGCAGGAAGATTTCGCCCACAAGTACATCCTGGGTATAAGCCGGATCTATCCCGCTGAGCATGTTTCCATCGAAACCGCCCTTGCCATACCCTTCAGCATCAAACAGGTCTGTTCCCATCGGAAGCACCGAGACAAGATGCGATGAACCGCCTTGCCTCAACCGCTCACAGAAGGCCTGATATGCCGCATCCTCTAACAAATGTGTATCTATACGCAAAATGTTTTCGGTCTGGAAGCCCAAGTCGGCCGTAAAAACACGATGCAGTTGCCGATAAGCATTGACCAACACAAACGACAACAAGGCGCACACCACCAGTTGAACAAATAACAGGCCTATGTGTACATGCGAGGTATGAACCTCACCTTTCATCGAACGGCGATACAGCCGGTGTAAACGGAGTATGGGATAAACAAGTCCCAGCAAGGTACTGACAACCAAAACCAAAGCACACCAAGCAAAACGGTTGAAAACATAGCGGTGGTTAAAGGGTAACAAATCGTAGTGACTAATCAGTTCAATAGCGATTCCGGACACGAAAAGGCTAACCGCCAACAACAAAACCACCTCGACACCCAGCCAACCCACATTGGAACGGAACGATGCACCCAGCGTGATACGCAACTTATACTCGCGTAACCGCCCCAGAAAAAGGGTGGTCAGCACTGCGACCAAATTAAAGACCGCTCCAATCAATAACAAAACAGACATTAGCAGAAACGCCAACGGATAAAGAAAAGCGCGCCAATAGGTCATTTGCTCCTGAAGGCGGGAGGCCAAACGCATCGGCATCAGGCGGATGTTTCCGTCATTCTTCTCTGAACGGATACGCGCTTCCAGTTCATCCGCATCGTGGGTGCGGACAAACAACTGGGTATTCGACACATGCGTATTGCGCATTGTTTCGGGATCGTCCTGCCATCCTTCAAGTGCGGTCAACGACAGAAAACTTTCAGACGGTTCGTCTTCAATGACAGCTCCTACCGTCACCAAACGTGGTTCACCGCTACCTGCGCCATACATC
>CABSGW010000140.1 GCA_902477365.1 uncultured Prevotellaceae bacterium | reverse complement strand
GGCGGAGGCAGCAATGCAGCCGGTACAATCTTCCATTTCTTAGACGATGAACAAGTCAAAATTATTTTGGCCGAAGCCGGTGGAGAAGGAATAGACACCGGAAGGTCGGCAGCGACCATCCATCTAGGCAGTGAAGGTGTACTGCATGGCGCACGCACATTGGTAATGCAAAATGCAGACGGGCAAATAGATGAGCCCTACTCCATTTCCGCAGGTTTGGACTATCCCGGTATTGGCCCTTTACACGCCCACCTGGCCCAAACCAACCGGGCAAGTGTGTTAGCCATTACCGACAACGAGGCACTGGCAGCCGCTTACGAACTAAACCGTCTGGAAGGCATTCTGCCTGCACTGGAGTCGGCCCACGCACTCGGCGCACTACACCATGTACATTTCAAACCGACCGATATCGTTGTACTGACACTCTCCGGCCGGGGGGATAAAGACCTGGAAACCTATCTAAAATACGCTAACCAAATTCCATTATGAAGACTTTTCGTTATACCATCCGACACCGTGTTTTACAAGGAGACCTGAACACACCGGTAGCTACTTACCTGAAGGTTCGCGACCTGTTTCCGCAAAGTGCCCTTATGGAGAGTTCCGACTACCACAGCTCCGAGAACAACCGTTCGTTCATCGCACTCAATCCAATTGCTTCCATCAGTATCACACACGGAATTGCAACTACCACCTATCCGGACCATTCCACGCTGAAACACCCCGTCTCAGCTACCGAAAACACCGTACCACAAGCCATCCAGCATTTCCTGCAAACGTTTCATGTAAGTGGGGAATACAGTCACTACTGCGGGCTCTACGGATACACCAGTTTCAATGCGGTACGCTATTTTGAAAACATTGCGATCAAAGACAGCAGTGACCCCCATAATGATGCACCGGACATCCATTATATTCTGTACAAATACCTGATTGTATTCAACGATTTTAAAGATGAAATGCTTCTCCTTGAACTACAAACAGAAGACGAACCCAGCCATTTAGATCAGATAGAGCAGGCTGTCATGAACCGCAACTACACAACCTACGATTTCCACGCTGTGGGAGAAACGACATCCACACTGACCGATGAAGAGCATAAGATGAACATCCGCCGTGGCATTGCACATTGCCTGCGCGGCGATGTGTTCCAAATTGTACTTTCACGTCGTTTCGTTCAGCGTTACACCGGAGATGATTTTCAACTTTACAGGGCATTGCGGCGTATCAACCCCTCTCCGTATCTCTTCTATTTTGATTTCGGCGGATTCCGCATTTTCGGTTCTTCTCCCGAAACTCACTGCCGTATTGCCGGCAACCAAGCAACCATTGACCCCATTGCCGGAACCACACGGAGAGATGGAGACAAAGAGGCAGACCAACACCTGGCAGCCGCGTTACTGGCCAATCCCAAGGAAAATGCCGAACATGTAATGTTGGTGGACCTGGCCCGTAACGACCTGAGCCGGAATTGTACCAACGTACAAGTAGACTTTTATAAAGAACCGCAGTTCTACAGCCATGTCATTCATTTAGTCAGTCGCGTAAGTGGCACACCACACCCCGGTACCAATCCCATCCAGCTTTTGGCTGACACATTTCCGGCCGGAACGTTGAGCGGCGCTCCTAAAGTAAAAGCATTGGAGCTTATCAGCCAGTACGAACCTCACAACCGGGGTGTATACGGAGGATGTATCGGATTTATAGGACTAAACGGTACACTGAACCAGGCCATTACCATCCGTACCTTCGTCAGCCGGAACGGGGAGCTATGGTTCCAGGCCGGCGGAGGCATTGTCGCCGCCAGCGATGAAGCATACGAATTGCAGGAAGTTAATAACAAGCTGGGAGCATTGCGCAAAGCCATCTCTTTAGCCGAATCCATCAACCATTAATTACGATTGCTTATGACTACCGTTGCACTCATTGACAATTACGACTCCTTCACTTACAATCTGCACCAGCTTGTTTGCGAAGAGGGAGCACGAGTAACCGTACTGCGCAATGACCGGTTCAAACTATCCGATTTGCAGCTGTTCGATAAAATCATCCTATCTCCCGGCCCGGGCATTCCCGATGAAGCTGGATTACTCAAAGAAGTCATTCAGACCTATGCCCCATACAAACCAATCCTGGGCGTATGTCTGGGCGAACAAGCCATCGGAGAAGTATTTGGTGGTCGGCTTGTGAATCTGACAGCTGTTTTTCACGGCATCCAATCGCCGGTTCACCTTACCGATGTACCCGACTACCTGTTCCAGGGTCTTCCCCACACATTTCCCGTAGGACGTTACCATTCGTGGGTGGTAGAAGCCGACAGCCTACCCCAATCGCTGCAAATAACCGCCCTCAGTGACGAGGGGCACATCATGGCGTTGCGCCATCGTCACTACGATGTACACGGCATCCAATTCCATCCCGAATCCATACTGACACCCAGCGGACGCCAAATTATCCACCACTTTATCGCCCATTAACATGAAAACCATACTCGAACGGCTATTCCGCCACGAAACCCTTTCCGAAGCAGAAGCTTGCACGTTACTCACACAAATCACCCAAGGACAGTTCAACGAAACACAGTTAACCGCCCTGCTCACCGTTTTCCGTATGCGGGGCATACGTACCGAAGAACTGCTCGGCTTTCGCCGCGCATTGCTAAACAGTGCACATCCCATTGACTTGTCTGCTTACCGCCCTATCGACATCGTGGGGACGGGAGGAGACGGAAAAAACACCTTCAACATTTCCACCTGTGCCTGTTTTGTAGTGGCCGGCGCCGGTTATCCGGTAGCCAAACACGGCAATTACGGAGCTTCATCCGTTAGCGGAGCCAGCACCGTATTGGAACAGCACGGCGTACTTTTCACCAATCAGGAAAGTCGATTGAAACGTTCCATTGAACAATGTAACATGGCCTACCTGCACGCGCCTCTTTTCCATCCGGCTCTGGCCGGTGTAGGTCCTATCAGGCGCGCCCTGGGTGTACGCACGTTTTTCAATCTGCTCGGCCCTTTGGTTAATCCCTGTAAGCCAGCCTACCAATTACTGGGTGTTGCCGATCTCACTCAAATGCGTCTTTACACCCAAACGCTCCAACAACTGGGCATGGGTTTTGCCATTGTCAACAACCTGGACGGTTATGACGAGATCTCGCTGACAGCCGACTTCAAGGTAATGACCAACCACTATGAAACCATCTACACCCCGAACGAACTGGGTTTCCACCTGGCTACACGCGAAGCATTGTCAGGCGGTAACAGCCCCAAAGAAGCGGCAGCCATTTTCTACAACGTTTTGCAAGGCCTGGGTACCGAAGCCCAACGAGACAGTGTATTGATCAACGCTTCGTTCGCTATACGTTCCATCCGCCCGGAACTTCCCATTGACGCTTGTGTAGAAGAGGCCCGAAATTCCTTGCTAAGCGGACGTGCCTTACAGACATTCCATACTTTTCTCAAACTAAACAGCTGACATTTCTTATGAAAACCATTCTTTCAGACATTCTGTCCCATAAACGCCAGGAGGTTGAGCGACGCAAAAAAGAACACCCTTTGCATACAATTGAAAAAACATTGGAAACTGTACCTCCAACCCGCAGTCTCAGTCAAGCCCTGGCCGCTTCCGGCACGGGTATACTGGCCGAGTTCAAACGCCGCTCACCATCCAAAGGGTGGATCAACCAGACGGCACGCATCGAACACGTTATTCCCGACTACGAACGACACGGAGCAGCCGCCCTCTCCATCCTGACCGACTGTCACTTTTTCGGAGGAAGTCTGGCCGACCTGAAAACGGCGCGCCAATGCTCCGCCCTGCCCATCCTGCGCAAAGAATTTGTGGTAGATGCTTACCAATTATATGAGGCCCGGGCTGCCGGTGCCGACGCCATACTGCTTATAGCCGCCGCACTACCGGCCTCGCTATGCCGGTCGCTGGCCGCCGAAGCCAAGTCCATCGGCCTGGAAGTGTTGCTTGAAATTCATCAAGCCGGTGAACTGGACGCTTACTGTCCGGAGGTGAGCATGGTGGGTGTAAACAACCGCGACTTATCAACCTTTCACACAGATACGAAACGCTCTCTCTTACTGGCCGAATCACTCCCTCCCCAAACCGTCCATCTGTCCGAAAGCGGACTGTCATCGCCAGCGGCCATCAACGAATTGCGGCAAGCCGGATACCAAGGATTCCTCATTGGGGAGGCATTCATGAAATGTGAACAACCGGGAGCGGCGCTAGCCACTTTCACAAACCTATCCCTCCTATGATCATCAAAGTTTGCGGGTTGCGCGACGGACAAAACATCCGCGCAGTAGAAAAAACAGGCGTGCAGTGGTTCGGATTCATCTTTTACGAACACTCGCCCCGGTATATCACTGAAAAGCCCTCATATCTGCCTACCACCGGCCAGCGAATCGGCGTATTTGTTACGCCCGACTATGATACGGTCATGCACCGTTCCGACTCATACGGGCTACATGCCGTACAATTACACGGCAAGATTACCGTTCAGCTTTGCACCCGTCTGCGACAAAACGGACTGAACATCATCCGTTCCCTGCCAGCCAGCCCTTCATCCTACCAAGAGGAACAGGAACACGGTCATCTGTACGATTACTTGTTATTTGACACCCCATGCCCCAGCTATGGAGGTAGTGGCCGCACCTTTAACTGGAATGCACTAACGTCCTACACAGGAGAAACACCTTTTCTGCTTAGCGGAGGATTAGCCCCAGACTGCATCGAGAAACTTCGGACATGGCATCATCCCCGGTGTGCGGGCCTGGACCTGAACAGCGGTTTCGAAACCGCACCGGCGCAAAAAGACGCTCCAGCCATCGAATCATTTATTCATCAACTTAAACACATGCATTTATGAACCGCATCAATCAACTTTTTAACCAGCACCCTGCCCATATCCTTTCTGTTTATTTTTGTGCCGGATCGCCCACGTTGGACGGTACAGCCAACGTTATCCGCGCACTTCAGAAAAAAGGTATCCAAATGGTCGAGATCGGCATCCCCTTCAGCGATCCGTTAGCTGACGGCCCTGTCATCCAGCAAGCAGCCAACCAAGCATTAAACAACGGCATGACACTGCGCAAACTCTTCGGACAGTTAGCCGACATCCGTCGTGACATCACCATCCCCCTTGTTTTCATGGGCTACCTCAACCCCATTTTACAATATGGCTTCGAACCGTTTTGCCAATCCTGTTGCGAATGTGGCATTGACGGCATGATCATTCCCGATCTTCCGTTTGACGAGTACGAACGCCATTATCGCCCCATTGTTGAAAAATATGGACTGAAAGCTATTTTCCTTGTCACACCTGAAACGGGCGAGGCACGTATCCGCCGCATCGACCATGTTTCCGACGGTTTTATCTATGTCGTCTCGTCTGCTTCGATCACCGGTACACAGGACTCCTTTGATCAAACCAGACAACGCTATTTTGAGCGGTTGGCCGCGATGCAGCTACGTAATCCGCTGCTCGTTGGTTTTGGCATATCGAACCGTGTAACACGGGAAGCTGCCGACCAATACGCCTCTGGTGTGATTGTAGGCAGCAAGTTTGTATCACTGCTGGCTGAAAGTGAACAACCGGAAACTGCCGTTGACAAATTGTTGCAAGCATTGGCTCAATAAACGGCAAGCCCTTCTCTTCGCAACGTTCCTATGGGCTGTTTCAAAATACACCGCGGGGACGTTACAAAGAGAAGGGCTTCTTTCTTGCCACCAATCAAATGAACCGATATTATTTCGCTTCGGGCAATGCTAAAAATCTCTTCAACTGTTCAAAAGATGCCTTTTTCCGAGGAGAAAATGCCGTAGACTGCATATAACGCAACAAGCTATACAGCAATTGTTTTTTTTCCGGAAAATGTTGTCGGTCCTGCAAATCCATACTGCACAAAACCAGTCGGCCATTACCCACCCTGGTTTCCAACAACGTAGCCAAACGACGGTTGTTCGCAAAATTGTCCACACACTCAACCAAAGGGGTAACCATATCCTGTAAACGGTCTACAACCCACGCACGCGACTGTGTGGTTAACGACCACCATTGCCAGTCGGTATGATACGATGTGGGGAAATTTTTCCATAACGGGTGCTTGGGATCTATCAGTAACCCCATCGTTCCGGCTTGGTGGGGAAAATGTACCGGACTCCAGAATACCGGAACAAATTTACCTTCAACGCCCGCACATAACCGATACGGCGGATTCAGCAACACATCTTTTCCGGCCTCGAGTGCCCACAAAGCCTCATCCCATTGGGTAGTAACCACCACACTCCCTTGTTGTAAATTTACAGTAGATGGATACACCCACAAGTTCCAGGAATTCAAATAAGAAGTTCCTGTTATCTCTACCGTCAACTTCAAAGCCGATGCCTTATCCACCACATCCAACGGGACACATATTGAATCCAGAACAGGGCTCATTCCAACCGGGACATCCTTCAGTGTCAATGTTCCGGTTTTTATCAAATCACCGTTTTCATAGTCCAACCGCCAAACAAGTGAGTGCCCCTCCAACATTTTATTGGAATAGTTAGCCACCTTTACTCCCGCTCTGAATGTTTCTGCAGTCGTATAAACAGCCTTAGGAAAATAAGCTAAAGGAGCAACCGGTGCACAACACATCCTAAATTCGGAAGACTCAGCTATTCCCTTGCTCTCCCAAAATGCATCGAGCAATCCCACCAGTGCTGTTCCTTGTCCGGGAAAATCCTGTAAACCGAGTAGTTGGATACCGCTACACCCGGATGTTTTCATGGCCCGCTCTATCTCCTCTTTATATAATAGATACGCTAACCGACCCGATGCCCTTAAATATTCTCCAGCTCTGTTCACTAAGCCTTTCTTCTCCAATTCCATTTTGACTCCCTTG
>CABSGW010000139.1 GCA_902477365.1 uncultured Prevotellaceae bacterium | reverse complement strand
TCGACTATAAGCCCGGCATGTGTTTTGCAAGCGTGCTGCATTTTCGTCCATACGAAAAATACGCACTTTTCCGTCTTTGCAACGGAAGGCTTTCAGGCCTTCGAAAGCTTCCTGGCCATAGTGCAGGCAGGTGGCGGCCATGTGTAGGTTGATTGTTTCAGAAGAGGAAGTTTCTATTTCACCCCATGAACCGTTGCGGTAGTAACAACGTACATTGTAGTCTGTCCGGATATATCCAAACGACAAATTACTCCAATCAATTTGTTCCATTTTATATTTATATTGATGTTAGAATCAGTAAATGTTATGTGTGCAAATGTACGGAGAAATATCTAAAATAGGTTGTGTTTTGCCGGAAAAAGCGGCGTTTATCTAGGTGGGAAGGTGGTTGGGCGGCTTATTTTGGATGAGAAAGTTGTGTTTGCCTCTGTTTTAACATTTGCAAGAGTGGGCGAATCCGTTTTTCTGTTTATATTTGTAATGCGCTAGCAGTATTCGGAACAAGGGGATGTGTACTGCAAATGGTGGTGATTGCAGCGAAAGGATGAATGTACATTTGAATGATGAATGAAATGAAAAAATAAGTTAATTCAAGTGGCATATTCATTACGATTAGGGATTAATTTCTACCTTTGTCGCAATAAGGACGGATCATTTGGATGCGTTTGGATGTATTGAAGAGAAAGTCTCGTCATGAGATAATTCGCGTTGTGCTGAAATTGTAAAGTAGAAGAAATAGAAATAGAAAAAGAATATAATAATTAACTTAAAACCTAACATTAATCTTTTAAACAAATGGCAACAAAAGTAAATGCTCCTAAAGCAAAAAAACAAAGCGCTGGTTTCAAAGGCATCAAGTCTGCCGGTCTTGTAATGGTCGCATGTTTCTGCATCGCGCTGTGTATCTTTAATTTCGTATTGGGTAACCCCGCTAACTTTACTGGCGAAGATCCCACAAACGGACACCCCTTGAATATGCTTGGTACAGTATATAAAGGAGGTATCGTGGTACCTTGTATCCAAACTCTTTTGCTGACTGTAATCGCATTGAGTATCGAACGTTTCTTCGCAATCAAAACAGCTTATGGAAAAAGCAGCTTGTTCAAATTCGTTGAGGCTATCAAAGGTGCTTTGAAAGCTGGTGATTTGGAAAAAGCACAAGAAATCTGTGACAAACAACGTGGTTCTGTGGCAGCTGTTGTTTCTGCAACTTTGATCAAATACAAACAGGTTGAAAACGACGAGCGTCTTTCTAAAGAACAAAAAATCTTGGCTATCCAGAAAGAATTGGAAGAAGCTACAGCTCTTGAAATGCCTATGATGCAGCAGAACTTGCCTATCATTGGTACTATTACAACCTTGGGTACGTTGTTCGGACTTCTCGGTACGGTTGTGGGTATGATCCGTTCATTTGCCGCTTTGGCTTCTGGTGGTGGTGCCGACTCTGTCGCACTTTCAACCGGTATTTCTGAGGCATTGGTGAACACAGCTTTCGGTATCTTGACTGGTGCGCTTGCTGTAATCTCTTACAACTATTATACCAACTTGATTGATAAATTAACTTTTAGCCTTGACGAAGTAGGTTTTACGATCGTACAAACTTTCTCTTCAACTCACTAATATAGGAAAGGTTAGAAAACATGGGACGTTTTAAAGTTAAAAAGCAGAGCACATTCATCGACATGACGGCGATGAGTGATGTGACGGTCCTGTTGCTTACCTTCTTTATGTTAACTTCTTCTTTCGTTAAAAAAGAACCAATCAAGGTTAATACCCCGGGATCGGTTTCTGAGATTAAAATTCCAGAAACAAATATCTTGACCATTACGATTGAACCTACGGGTAAGATCTTTATGACCATGGATAAAAAAGGAGACTTAATGTCTACATTGGATCTGATGGTCGATAAATACGGTGTGTCGGGATTGACGATAGCGGAAAAAACAAGATTTGGTATAGCTCCTGCTTTCGGAGTGCCAATGAATCAGATCAGAAGCTATCTGGCATTGAATGAAGAAAAGCAAGAAGAGTTTCTGAAAAGTAAAGAGAATAAAGGAATTCCCTGCGACAGTACCAATAATGAGTTTAAGGATTGGATTAGTAGTGCCAGAGAGGTTAATCCCGATCTCCGTATCGCGATTAAGGCAGACGCTACAACCTCCTATTCAGTTATTAAAAATGTAATGAACTCTCTTCAAGATATAAAGGAAAACAGATATAATCTGATTACCGCATTGAAGGGCGAAGAATAAGGAGTAAGTTTATGGAAAATAACATGCAAAGCAGCAACAGCAAAGGTGGCTCTAAGCAGAAGAAGATGGCCGTCCGTGTTGACTTTACGCCGATGGTTGACATGAACATGCTACTTATCTGTTTCTTTATGTTGTGTACGTCAATGATTAAGCCGCAGACGATGGAAATCAACATGCCTACCAATAAGGAGGACCTTGATGAAGATCAACAGAATAAGATTAAAGCTTCTGAGGCTATCACTTTACTTTTGGATGGAGATAATAAGATTTACTACTTTGAGGGTGTGCCTGAGTTGGGATCATTGAAAGAAACCAGCTACGACAAAACCGGCCTTCGCAAGTTCTTGCAATCGCGCAACGTATTGGCAATGCAAAAAGTAGCAAAATTGAAAGAAGAGACCAGCAAGAAACAATCTAACGACTCAAAGGAGGAAGAGCGGATTAAAGCTGAGTATCGTAAGGAATTATCAAAGATCAAGACTGAAAAAGGTGTACCTAACGTCGTTATCAAAGCTACAGATAAGGCATCATACGAGAATTTGATTAATGCACTTGATGAAATGCAGATCTGTAATATCGGTAAATACGTGATTGATAAATTTTCTGATTTTGATCAGCAGATGATTGATACATACAAGAATGGGGGAGTGCCTGAAGCACCTGCAGAATAATTAAAATTGAAAGTATATGGCTAAGATAGATTTAATATCTCAAGATTGGTGCGAACTGATCTTTTCGGGAAGAAATAAAAGCTATGGGGCTTTCAAGATGCGTGCAAATTCTGGCAGCCGCCATACGAGAGCAGTTATAATTGTTATCTTTTTGACAATTGCTGCGATCCTTGTTCCATTTCTTGTAAAGCTCGCAACTCCGGTGAAGGAAGAGAAAATAACGGAAGTTGTTTCTCTGTCACAGCTTCAGGAGGCAAAAGTGAAAGATGAACATATTGTTAAACGTGTAGCTCCGCAACAGGTTCAACCTCAACGTATCAAAAGTTCTATCAAGTTTACTGCACCCGTTATTAAGAAAGACGAAGAGGTAAGCGAGGATGACGAAATGAAGAGTCAGGAGGAACTTGGTGAGTCAAAGGTTGCAATTTCTATCGCCGACGTTCAAGGTAACGATGACATTGCTGGTGAGGATATTGCCGACATCAAGGAAATTATTACCTCTGAACCTGAAGAGAAGGTTTATGATGTAGTAGAACAGCAACCTGTATTCCCTGGTGGTGAAGCTGCATTGTTGAAGTATATCGCTGACAACCTCAAATATCCTTCAATTGCACAAGAACAGGGTATTCAAGGTGTGGTTTTGACTCGCTTCGTTGTAACTTCAACCGGTGAAGTCGGAGAGGTGCAAATATTGCGTTCTGTAGATTCATATCTGGATCGTGAAGCACAGCGAGTAATTCGTACCTTGCCTAAATTCATTCCTGGTAAACAACAAGGTAAGGCTGTAGCCGTTTGGTTTACGTTACCTATCCGCTTCAGACTTGAATAATAATATGTGAAATCAATGAGAACATTAGGGCTATTATCGGCCGTTATGTATATCCTACTGCTCACTTCGTGTGGGAACAATCGGAAGTCAACAGATTTGTTGACTTCCGATGATGTACATATAGCCATCGATGAAACCTTCCGTCCTATTATGGAGGAAGAAATGAGAGTATTTAATTTGCGTACGCCTGAGGCTGAGATGAAACCTGTCTATTGTGACGAAGTGGAAGCACTCAACCTTTTCCTTAAAGATAGTGTACGAGTTGCTATCACAACACGTGAACTCTCTAAGGAAGAGGCTGCAGCTATACGTGCGAACAAACTGTATTATCGCTCTCAGCGCATTGCAACAGATGCTCTGGCTTTGATCGTTAATAAGGAAAATCCTGATACATTGATGACAATGAGCGCTTTGCGCGGTATTGTTACGGGTAAAATAACGCATTGGGAGCAAATTCCCCAGGCAAAGTCGAAAGGGGAACTTGAAGTGGTTTTTGATAATCCCAACTCCAGTACGGTGCGTTATATAAAGGATTCTATCTGTATCAAAGAACCTCTAAAAGGAAATCTAAGGGCACAGCAAACCAATACGGATGTGATTAGTTACGTTGCCCAGACACGGAATGCCATTGGTATTGTTGGTGTGGACTGGATTGGTAATGAAGATGACTCCACTAATCTGAGTTTCAATGAGCAAATCAAAGTGATGCGTGTAAGCCGTTCGGCCATTGCTGAAAGAGGAAATAGTTATTTACCGCTTCAATATTACATAGGAACGGGTAATTATCCGCTTACCAGAGCTGTTTATATGTTGTCTAGTGATCCGAATGTACGTTCAACGACACTTAATTTCTACTATTTTGTCTCGGACACACCGGGCCAGTTGATTATCACAAAATCTTCTCAACTTCTTCCTTATATGCCTGTTCAATATAAGGAGGTATCTATTTCAGATTAAATAAGAGATTTTTCGATTAAAAACATCTATTCTGCATCTTGGAAATCCGAGAGTTTTTTCTATATTTGCATGAAGAGATAAAGTAATATGATGGAGTGGTGGGCTCCAGACTTAGATTAAATTAAAAACAAGATACATGAAGAAGAATTGGTTATTCTCATTTGCTGTTGCAGTCGTATTGTCTGGTGGAATGAGTGTGTATGGACAAAGTGCTAATGAGTTGACACCGGAAGTGAATGCTTTAGTGGAAAACGTATCGGGACTTTATAAATCACAATCTCCTGATGCAGAGAAAGCACTTAAGAATTTGATCAAGAAGAATGGTAAAGATCAGAATGTTTTGTTAGCCATTGGTCGGAAGTTCTTGGAAAATTCTCAGTTCGAAGCTGCGGAAGCTTGTGCAGAAAAGTTATATAAGGATGATAGTAAGTTCGTTCCTGGTGTAATGTTTTATGGCGATATTTATATGGCGAAAAAAGATTTCGGAACAGCAGCCAGTAAATATGACGAAGCTATTTATTACGATGAGAATTTGATAGAGGCTTATTTGAAGAAAGCTAAAGTTTACAAGTATGTGAATGCGGAAACGGCTTTGGAAACACTTCAAGAGTTAAAGGCAAAACAAGCAGATTGTATTGAAGCCGACAAGGAGTTGGCATCGGTTTATTATACCATGAACAAGGTGAAAGATGCAATCGCGTCGTATAAGACCTATTTTAGCAAGATTCAGTCACCGGATTTGGAAGCACAAAAGGAATATGCTGTATTGTTGTTCCTAGATAAACAATATGACGCTTCTTTGGATATGGTTAATAAGTCATTGGCTCAAGATGCGAAAGATATCAGTCTGAACCGTATGAAATTCTACAATTTGATTGAAGAAAATAAAGTAGAAGAGGCTAAGGCTGCTAAGGACAATCTGTTTGGCCAGTATAATGATACGCTGTATAACTTCAGCGATTACATGTATTTGGGGCGTCTCCAGAAAATGGAAAAAGACTATCCGGCATCAGTCGCAAGTTTTGAGAAAGCAATTTCTATGAATGGAGACAGAGTGGAGTTGTACAAAGATTTGTCCGATCTGTATGAACGTATTCAAGACTATGATAAAGCAATTGCAAATTATAAAATAGTCATTGAGAAATTAGGTGATAAGCGTGCTTTGACAGATTTGTTGACCTATGGAAAGATCTATTATGCCGCAGCGGGTGCTGTGACAGATTCTACAGAGGTTGGTTTAGAGAAGAAAAAGGCCTATATAGCTGAGGGTGATACTATTTTTGCAGACATCTCAGGTCGTACTGAAAGTCACTTAGGCTGTTTGTGGCGTGCTCGTATCAACTCTTTGTTAGATCCTTTAAATCCTGTTGATGCTGCCAAGGTGCATTATGAAGAAACATTGCAGCGTCTTGAAGGGAAAGAAAATAGTAAAGCATCCCTTGAGTGTCTGAAATATCTTGCATTCTATTATATGAAGAAAGATGATAATGAAAATGCAAAGAAATACAATGACATGGTGCTTGCCATAGATCCGGAAGATGCATTAGCTAAACAGATACAACAAGTAATCGAAGCGAATACAAAGTAATTGTTATTATTCCTCTATTATCCTATTTGAATAAACAGTTGTTTAAGTGGATGATTTAGGATATATCTCATTGAAAGAGCCTCGCTAAATTTAGCGGGGTTCTTTTTTGGCATTGGAGAGGTTGAGTTTTCTTGAACGATTTGTTGATAATAAATAGTAAAGTTGCTTTGCTTTTGTATGGTTCTATTTTGACTCAAATCGGTTATTAGACCGGCCTTCGGCCTCTTCGCATGCTTTCAGTCTCTACCTTGCAGATTTTTCGTCTGTTTTCGGTCACAATGAAACCCCATTGCTCTCTCAAGCATCCCAAAAATCTGCGGCGGCATAGCTCTGAAATCAAAGTGAAGCCTAATGACTGGTTTGGATTTAAATAAAAACTGGTTCTTTCTCTGTTTCTGATCTTTTCTCCAAGAAAAAAAGTATCTTTGTTTCGTCTATAACCAATTCAACATACATGATGAAAATTAGATACTTTAGCTTGTTGTTTGTTGGGCTGTTATCCATGTCAGCGAATGCCATTCGTATTAAAAATCAGCCTTATTTACAAAATGTAACTTCGTCCGAGGCTACGTTAGTCTGGACAACAGACCGTCCATCGGTGGGCTGGG
>CABSGW010000138.1 GCA_902477365.1 uncultured Prevotellaceae bacterium | reverse complement strand
TAACTCAATTCTATCACTATATCTTTCCGCATTTCACTTTTTTGTAGTAACTTTGCATGAATAAAATAAATAAACGATGAGTTTCTTAAAAAAGTTATTCGGTTCTGCGCCGGCCGAACCTACGGCCGAACAGTTGGAACGTGAGCGTATGGCCAAGTTTGAAACCTTGAAGTACGACGGAGTACGGGCCAAGAAGGTCGGCGAGATGGCTCTGGCCGTGCGGTTGTTTAATGAGGCGTTGACACTGCAACCGGACGATATGGAGACATGCAGCTATCTGGCCGAGGTTTATTTGCTGATATCCGAACCCGAGAAAGCGCTACCTTTGTTGCAACGGTTGGTAGAGCACGATCCGCAAAACATGACCGTTTTGATGACCCTGGCTCAGGCTGCTGCCCGCATGAAGGCATGGCAAACCGTGACGGAAGTTTGTCAGAAGGCGTTTCTGGTGGACGATAAGCAAGCTGTTGTGTATTACATGATGGGACGTGCGTCGCACGGACAGGGCGACAACATCAGTGCGGTGGCCATGTATACCAAGGCTTTGATGCTGGACGAGGGGTTGGCCGACGCCTACCGGTTGCGTGCCCGGGTGCTCTGCGAGATGGGGCAATATGCCGAAGCCCTGAAAGACGCGGATGCGCTGTTGGCGCTGGATGACGAGGCCGAAGAGTCCTGGTTGCTGAAAGGAGACGTGGAGGCTCGCTTGGGTCATGTAGACGAAGCCCGGCAGGCTTATGGAAAAACGCGTGCGTTGAATCCTTTTAGCCGTGAGGCCATTTTTCACGAGGCCGAACTGTTGGTTGCGGCAGGTGATTTGAAGGAGGCTTTGGCACTTTATGACGAGGCGCTGGCGTTGGAACCCGATTGTGCGGATATGTATAAGGCCCGTGGTAATGTGAAGTTGCTGATGGGTGACAAAGACGGCTCCTTGGAGGATGTGAAAAAGGCTTTGGAACTGGCGCCCGATGCCGGGAAAGAGATTGACGGTTCCTATACGAACCTGGAGAACCGGATGGAAAATCAGTATAAAAGAAATAATCCTTATGGCTTTTGATCCTGGAGGATGTATGAAATTTACATTTTATTAATCTGTACCTCGCGAAGTATTAAAATAAATAACTATATTTGCAAGGCATTCTAGGTGCTGGTACATAAAGCCGATTTGAAACGTTTTATAAATCAAAATAAACTTATGAACAGATTAGGTAAACTTATGCTGGGTGCTTGTGTAGCGGTTGCTGCATTCGTTTCTCAGCCGGTTGCTGCACAAGGCACGCTTTCTGACGGAAGCAAGTGGCAGTGGAACAAAGGTACAATTGTGATTGACTCACCGCAACGTCCTGCCGGACAGGAACACGTGTTGGGCTTGACTACACCGAAACTGAAAGTGGTTCGTGTAGGTTTTGTGGGTCTTGGTATGCGTGGTCCCGGCGCTGTACAGCGTTGGACACATATTCCCGGTGTGCAGATTGTCGCACTTTGCGATTACGAACAGTCACGTGCCGAGAAATGCCAGAAGTATTTGAAAGAAGCCAATATGCCCGAGGCTGCCGTTTATTCCGGCGAGAAGGGTTATGAAGAACTTTGCAAACGTCCGGATATCGACATCGTGTACATTGCTACCGACTGGAGACATCACTTCCCCGTAGCTATGTGTGCCATGGAGAATGGAAAACATGCGGCTATCGAGGTTCCGTCGGCTATGAACCTGCAAGAGTGCTGGGATCTCATCAATATGAGCGAGAAAACACGCAAGCACTGTATGATTCTGGAGAACTGCTGCTATGACTGGTTCGAACTGGATGCGTTGAATATGGCTCAGAAAGGCGTGTTTGGTGAAGTACTCCGTGCACAAGGTGCTTACATCCACAACTTGGACGATTTCTGGGGCGCATATTGGAAGAACGGTCCTCAGGATAAACTGGGATGGCGTATGGAGTTCAATATGAAACATCGTGGTGACGTGTATGCTACACACGGCCTTGGCCCTGTTGCACAGGCTCTGGATATCCACCGTGGCGACCGTATGAAGACCCTCGTGGCTATGGATACAAAATCTGTTCACGGTAAGGCATATGTAGAAAGCAAAACCGGTCAGAAATGCGATAACTTCCGGAACGGTGACCACACAACGACATTGATCCGTACCGAGAACGGAAAGGTGATTGAAATCCAACACAATGTGATGAACCCTCAGCCTTATAACCGTCTGTACCAGTTGACCGGTACAAAAGGTTTTGCCAATAAATATCCGACACCGGGTTTTGCTGTCGATTCAAAACAACTGACTGCTTCAGGTCACACTCCTCAAGTGGATAATTTGAGCTCACACAGTTTCATGCCGAAAAAGGAAATGGAAGCTTTGAGAAAGGCTTACGAGTCTCCTATCGCAAAACGCTATCGCGAAATGGCAGCCAAGGTAGGTGGTCACGGTGGTATGGACTACACCATGGATGCACGTTTGGTATATTGCTTGCAGAACGGCTTGCCTTTGGATATGGACGTTTACGACTTGGCTGAATGGTGCTGCTTGGCAGAATTGGGTGAAGTTTCCATGGACAACGGTTGCACAGCCGTAGCCATTCCTGACTTCACACGTGGCCACTGGAACGAGGTGAAAGGTTACAAACACGCTTTTGCTGCTCCGGCTGACGAAGCTGCTGCACAGGAAGCTGCCGAAGCCTTTACAAAAGGCATGAAAGAAGGCGGTGTAAAATTCCTTCAGAAGTATTGGAAAGACGAGGCTAAAGCTGCTGAAAAAGCTGCCAAGGCTGCTGCAAAAGCAAAAAAAGCAAAGAAATAAGCAACATCGTCTTATTTAATCAGATAAAAATATCCGGACTGGGAAGGACGCAGTCCGGATATTTTTTTGTTTGGAAGGCATGAAGTTTGTCGGATCGGGGCGTTGCGGAATCAAGTTTTTTGCGTAAGTTTGTTGACAAACAGCTGTTTTATGAAGAAGGATATCGCATTGGTTTTGTCGGGTGGCGGTGCACGCGGTTTGGCCCACATCGGAGTGATCCGTGAATTGGAGCGCAGAGGTTATCATGTGACGGCCTTGGCTGGTACTTCGATCGGTTCTTTGGTAGGGGCGGCCTATGCTTACGGTTGTTTGGATAAGCTGGAGCGTTTTCTGACAAGTCTGGATCGGGACGAAGTGGCCCGGCTGATGGATTTCACGTTGTCGGAACGCGGATTGGTAAAAGGTAATCGGTTGTTTACGAAACTGCACGAAGTGTTGCCCGATTGCCGTATCGAAGATTTGGCCATCCCTCTGACTATTGTAGCTTCGGACCTGACCTCCGGGAAAGAACGTGTCTATACACGGGGAAACGTGTATGAGGCGATGCGTGCGTCAATGGCTATTCCGGGGCTGCTGACCGCCGTGAACGATCATAAACACATGTTGGTGGACGGAGGAATCCTGAATCCGCTTCCGTTGAATAGGGTGGTGCGTGCACCGGGTAATTGGCTGTTTGCCGTTAACCTGTATGCTGTACCCGAACCCGACTTTGTGCCGCTTCAAGGCGGAACCGTGCATCCGGTGCTGGCTGACGCTGGGTGGATGTATAAGGTCAGGCGTGGCTGGGATGGCTTGAAGGCCTGGCGTGGCGGACTGATGGGACGTTTTTTGGATTCGGGAGACGAGTGCGATACGTATACCGGCATATTAAAACGTGCCGTAGGTCTGATGATGCTGCGTATGGCAGAGCAGGCGATCGCATTGGAACGTCCGGATGTGGTTGTACCTGTTCCGATAACGGCGGCAGGACCATTGGACTTTCACAAATCGGCAGCGCTTGTCGCCCTGGGTAAACAGCGTGCCGTCAAAGTGTTGGACACCTTTGAGGCTGAAGCGTCCCGGTCAGGATTGGCACATTGGTGGAAGAAACAATGCGACCGGTTCTCGTTGTCGAAAACCGGCCGTAAGTAAAAGGATTCCCGTTGTAGGGATGCATTGTCTGTTTCGTACTCTAGAAATGGCTTTTCCCATCAAAACAATGGGTACACACATCGCATTTGGGAAGGCCAATGGCCTCGATGAGCGTTTCAAGCGTATTGAATTTCAGACTGGTTAGTCCGAAACGTTCGGCCAAGATGCTTACCATGCGGTTGTATTCGGGAGTGCCTGCTGTGGCATATTTCTCCAGATTTTTATTTTCGTCGCCTTCCAGTTCCTGAATGATGCGACGGGTTATCAGTTCGAGCGCACTTTTAGATGATGTGAAGCCGATGAACGGGCAACTGTAGATCAGTGGCGGACAAGCGATACGCATATGAATTTCTTTTGCGCCGTAGTCGTATAGTATCTTCACGTTGTCGCGCAACTGCGTGCCGCGTACAATGGAGTCATCGCAAAAGAGCACGCGTTTGTCTTGTAACATGGATCGGTTGGCTATCAATTTCATTTTGGCTACCAGCGAACGCATTTCCTGGTTGCTGGGGGTGAAGCTGCGCGGCCATGTGGGCGTGTATTTGGAGATAGCCCGTTGGTAGGGTACACCCATGCCGGCTGCATATCCCAGTGCCATGCCTACGCCCGAGTCGGGTATGCCACAGGCGCAGTCCACGTCGGCATCATCCTGCTTACCCATTTTTTCGCCGCAGGCAAAACGTACCTGCTCAACATTCCGTCCCTCGTAGCACGATGTGGGAAAACCGTAGTATACCCACAGGAATGAACAAATCTGCATCTGCTTTTCGGGAGCACGCATCTGCTCGATGCCGTTGGCACGTAGGCGGACAATTTCACCGGGACCCAGGTAACGTTCTATTTCGTAGTCCAGGTTGGGGAAACTGCTCGACTCGCTGGTAGCGGCATAAGCCCCCTCCTTGTGACCGATGACAATCGGCGTGCGTCCCCATTTGTCGCGGGCCGCAATGATGCCGTCCTCGGTAAGCAGCAACATGGAACATGACCCCTTGATGTGGCGGAACACGTTTTCGATGCCGTCCACAAAGTTCCTTCCCTGTATCAGCAGCAGGGCGATCAGTTCCGTCTGGTTGGTCCTGCCCGAACTCAGTTCGGCAAAGTGCATGTTCTGTTCCAGTAGTTTGGCCTCCAGTTCGGCCGTGTTGTTCACCTTGGCCACCGTGACGATGGCAAAGCGACCCAAGTGCGAGTTAAGCACCAAGGGTTGCGCATCGGTGTCACTGATAATTCCGATACCCGAATTTCCTCTGAACTTGTTTAAGAAAGGCTCGAACTTGGTTCGGAAGTACGAGTTCTCAAGATTGTGGATGGAACGGATAAAACCTTCTCCTTGGGCATAAGTGGCCATACCGCCGCGTTTTGTACCCAGGTGTGAATTGTAGTCCGTTCCGTAAAAAAGGTCTGCGATGCAGCTTTTTTGCGATACAGTGCCGAAGAAACCTCCCATAATGTTTGTTTGCTTGATTAGAGGTTGCAAAATTACAAAGAAGGAGTCAACCGACAGCATCGGAGTCTGTTTTTTTTCAGACTTTTTTCTTATTCCCCAGTCTGCCTTCCACGTGCTGTAAAAAAGTGGTATATTTGTAGAGTTTACATACTTCTTAATTAGATGATAACCATGCATAATCGGATTTTTTTGATGGCGGCTTCCTCGCTTTGCGCGATGACAGCCGGCGCACAACAACGACCGAATATTATTTTATTAATGACCGACCAGCAGCGTTTCGATGCGCTGGGCTGTATGGGCAATGATGCCGTGCTTTCGCCTAATATCGACGCCCTGGCTGCCGATGGCACCCTCTTTATGAACGGTTACTCCACTTGTCCCAGCAGCACGCCCGCCCGTGCCGGTTTGCTTACGGGCATGGCGCCCTGGCATCACGGTATGTTGGGATATGGACGGGTGGCGCCTACCTATCGTAACGAAATGCCGCGTATGTTGCACAATGCGGGTTATTATACGTATGGCATCGGCAAGATGCATTGGCATCCGCAACGCAACGGGCATGGCTTTGACGGTTTGTTGCTGGACGAGAGCGGTCGCGTGGAAGATCCTTTCTTTGTGAGCGATTACAGACAGTGGCTGCAACAACAGGCACCTGGGGTCGATCCCGATGTGACGGGAGTGGGGTGGAACGACCACGGCGCACGCGTGTACCAGTTGGACGAGAAGCTGCACCCGACGTATTGGACCGGCGAGACGGCCTGTGCGTTTATCCGTAACTACAACAACGATAAACCGCTTTTCATGAAGGTGTCTTTTGCCCGCCCGCACAGCCCCTACGATCCACCGAAACGGTTGCTCGACAAGTATGCGAAACGTACCATGCCTGAGCGTGTCATAGGCGATTGGGCCGACCGTTATGGGAAGGAACAAGATCCGGCAAAGGCCAATCCTTCGGCTGCCTATGGCAATTTTGGGGAGGCTTACGCGCAAAATTCCAAGCGCCACTACTACGCCAGTGTCACCTTCATTGATGAGCAGGTGGGGCGCATCATCCGTGAACTGAAACGCAAGGGTATGTACGAAAACACCCTGATATTGTTCCTGTCAGACCATGGCGACATGTTGGGCGACCATCACCATTGGCGCAAGACTTATCCGTTCGAAGGGTCGGTACATGTGCCCTATCTGGTGAAGTGGCCCAAGGCCGACGGCGTGAAGCCCGGGCGGGTGACGCAGCCGGTGGAGCTGCGTGATGTGTTGCCCACCTTCCTGCAGGCGGCCGGTGCGGCAGTGCCCGACTCTATGGACGGACGTCCCTTGCAGATGCTGGTTGACGGCCGGTCGGCCGACTGGCGGCGTTATATCGACCTGGAACATGCACGTTGTTACTCACGGGACGAGGACTGGTGCGGACTGACGGACGGAAAAATGAAATATGTATGGTATTTTTATGACGGCAGGGAGCTGCTTTTCGACTTGACCAAAGACCCTTACGAACAGCATAACGCCGTAGCCGACAACGCCTATGCCAACCAGTTGAAGGCGTTT
>CABSGW010000137.1 GCA_902477365.1 uncultured Prevotellaceae bacterium | reverse complement strand
GGGGGAGTTATTGTTGGTCAGAAAAAAAGGAACTGAATCTGTGCATACACTGGAGTTGGGTGAACATATTTTGTTGTCCGAGGGGCTTGCTTTGATCTGTGAAGAACTGTTGATGGATGTTTTAGGGGATATACCCCAAAATAGCGAAATGGCCTGTTTAGATCGTGATCTGTTGAAGTTTCCGCTTACGGTACGCCGGATACAGGCTGGAGATCGTTTTTATCCTCTAGGTATGAAGGGACATCGTAAATTGGTCAGCGATTACTTGACGGATCTCAAAATATCCCAAGTGGAACGTCAAGAACAGTGGGTGGTGTGTAGTGAAGGAGAAATTGTTTGGGTGGTGGGTAAACGTATAGATCATCGTTATGCCTTGAATAAAAAAACGTGCCGCATCGTCCGGTTGACAATGCAGCACGATAGCTGAAAACGTAAGGTTGTTTCTTTATTTGTATTGTTTAATGAATTCTTCGGCTTGTTCATCGCCTAGTTCACTCGCTTTTTTCAGATAGTTGACTGCTTGTTTTTTATCACCTTTTTCTCCCCATGCCAAACCCAAAATTTTATTTGCATCGCTATTGTCGGGTTGTTGCTTCAGTACTTTTTGTGCAGATTGGATGGCGGCATCGTTTTGGTTGGTGCGGAGCATAAGTATGGCATGTTCCAATTGATAAGTCAATTCTTTGGGATTTAATAACATAGCTCTTTCTATATCCGCAATGGCTTGGGCGTAGAGTTTGCTGGCAAGTTCCACTTGTTCACGCAGATAATAAAAATGGTCGTTTAAGTTCTGGTAACCAATTAGGTGTTCATATTCGTTATAATCGAGAACAGCTTTCCGATAGTCTCCAGCTTTGGTATGAAGTTTGGCTCTTTCAAAAAAGAACGGTGCCGCTTTCTTAGGGTAAGGGGTGTTGTAGCGTGCAATGGCACTATCAAGTAGCACGATGATTTCTTCTGCTGTTCCACCTGCTTTCTCTTTAGCATTTGCCGCATAAAAGAATGTTTCGGCACTGGCAATGTTACTTTTGTTTACTTCTTGATATGTTTGGAAAGCCTGTTCATAGTTTCTCATGCCAAAATAGCAATCTCCTTTCAGAATGAGATACAGGGGGAGAGGATTTATCTGATAAGCCGTTTCGGCTTCTTTCAGTGCTTTTTCCAAAGTCCAGTCTTTGTAGTCAAAATCGGTTGAATATAAGTTTTGTTGATAAATGATTTTTCCGAAGGTATAGTGAATTTGGTCTTTGTTGTCACTGCTGATCTTCAATGCATATTCAATGTCGGCCTCACAGTTTGCATATTGGCCACAGTTCGCGTAAAAGGAGGCACGTTCTACATAACCTTCGGTACGTTTGGGGTAGGCCGTTATAAAATCGGTTGCCGCTGTCAGGTATCGCGTAGAATCAGCGCTTTGACCTAGTAGATACAGGTAGGTGATTGCATCGCTTTCGTTGTTGGGCAATGCTTGTTGGATGTGTATTTTTCGGAGCGCGGGGTTGTTTATGGACAAAGGTTTGATAACCAGCGAAGATAAAATGGCGCTACCTATGGCGTAAGATTTCGTTTCAGCCTCGTTGGCATTACGTTGAATGATACCAACCAATTCTCCTTTCTCCGTAACCATTGGTAAGTTACAGTGTTGTGAGTTATAGGGAACGTTTAATGTATAGTAGTTACCATCTGGCGTATTTTCACTTTTCTCAATGGTGGTTGAGATGGGAACATTTTTCTTTTCCGTTGTATAAGGTAGGATAAAATGTTGCGCCGTGGTGTTGGGAGTAGATACATTGGTTGAAAGTGCAGTAATAGATTTATCACCTGCCACCTTGAATTTGACCAGGTTATATATCTCGTTAGCACCCATGATACGGGTTACTGGCCATTTTTTACCGTTTGCGTCGATAATCTCAGCTTTGAAAGCATCTGAAAAGACTGCATATTCTGACACAGCCGTACCGTCTGGACTAATAAAAAAACCGTTTCCGGAGTGAAGGATATTCCCTTCTTTGTCATAGGTTATTACGGAAATAATAGCTTTACTGAATTTGTTAACGCTTTTAGGAACAGCGGCATGAACTGTGATGGAGTATAGAATCAGGAGTAGCAGTGTAATTCGTTGTATATTCATGACTTTATTTATTTTTCAAGAGTTCTTGTGCATTTTTTATTGCAGCTTCGGTCAGTTCCGCTCCGCTTAGCATATAGGCTATTTGCTGGGTGCGTTCTTGCTCGTGCAATTCTTTAATATGGCTGTGTGTTCCTTTATCATCATCTTGTTTATATACAAGGTAGTGATGATGTCCTTTGGATGCAATTTGTGGTAAGTGGGTAATGCTGATTACTTGGGTGTTCTCTGCGCCTATCTCTTGCATGAGTATTGCCATTTTTTCTGCAATATGGCCTGATACGCCAGTGTCTATTTCGTCAAAGATGACTGTCGGCATTTCTGTGGTACGGGAAATAATAGCTTTTAGCGATAGCATAATACGGGCTATTTCTCCACCGGATGCTATTTGTGTGATATCTTGAAGATCCGCATTTTTGTTTGCACTGAACAGGAAGCGAACTTGATCGGCACCGTTCTGTGAAAGGGAGGATTCCGAGATTTCTATGTGGAATTTGGTGTTGGGTATTCCAAGTGGAATTAAACGCTTTATAGTTTCTTTTTCCACTTGTAGAGCTGCCTTTTCTCTTCTTTTTGTGAGTTCCTTCGCCGTATCGAGCAAGGTTACATGCAATTTTTCCTTTTCGATGATCAGCTGTTGTATCTTTTCGTCAGAATCATTGATGTTATCCAGCTTTTGCTGTAATACTTGTGCTATGTCTAAAAGTTCCTGGGTTGTGTTGACTTTATGTTTATGTTCCAGTTCGTAAATGGCATTCAGGCGTTCTTCAATGTAGTTTTGTCGTTGAGGGTCAAAGTCAATGCGTGCTATCTCGTTACTAACTTCTTGAGCGATATCTTTTAATTCGATGTGCAAACTCTCCATACGGGTGCTCAGTGTTTCTGCTTTCGTATAGATACCGCATATTTGATGTAAATGTTGGATACAGTATTTGATAGTTTCGAGCAGGTTGTTGCCTTCGCCATTGATTGTATTGTCTACAACGTAGAATGCTTGCTTGATTGTTTCCGAATGGCGTAGAATTTCTCCTTCCTCTTCCAGTGTATCTTGTTCTTCGGGGGTAGGGGCCAGTGCTTCTATTTGTTGAAGTTGAAAACGTATATAGTCTTCTTCAGATCGTTCTTGTTCGGCCTTTTCTTTTTCGGCTTGCAAAGTTGCTTCCGTACTTTTGAATGCTTGAAAAGTTTGTTGATACTTATTTAATAGCTCTTTATTTTGTGCAACAAGATCGAGGATGCGAAGTTTGAACCCTTGATCATTGAGTAAGAGGTTTTGGTGTTGGGAATGAATATCTATCAGGTATGCCCCCAGTTCTTTTAGCTGGTTCAAGCTGACGGGAGTATCATTGATAAAAGCCCTGCTTTTACCGTTTGCAGTCAGTTCTCGCCTTATAATGCATTCATTACTGTCGAAATCAAGATCGTTAGATGTGAAAAAGGCAATTACTTCATCGGATGTGGGAGGTATGAAACTTCCTTCGATACAACAGCGGGTCGCTCCATTTTTGATGGCTTTTACATCGGCACGTTGCCCCAATAAAAGACCTAGAGCACCCAGTAAAATACTTTTACCTGCACCTGTTTCACCTGTGATTACCGAAAAACCAGCATGAAATTGAATATTCAACTCCTCTATCAGTGCATAATTTTGGATTCGCAAATATGTCAACATGTTTTTCCTATTTGGCAAGTTTGGACCAGTAACTGGTTTGTGACGCATTTATGTTCGTCAGAATTTCTTTAATTGTTTCTTTTTCTTTGGGATTACCTTTTTGATAATAAATATCCACTAGCTCGTTACGTTTATATTCTGTAAATAACATGGGGAGTTGGCTCAATGGTTTGTCTGCATGTGCTTTCTTTAGTAACATAATAGCTTCTGTAATCGCATTCCTTCCTCGTTCACTGTTACCAGCCATTTCATCCAGACCGTTCCGGTGGTATTGATATTGCATTTGTCGGAATGAGGCCATTCCGGTATCTAGGTAGTCATTAATGATGGCAAAACGGTTTTTGTCATCTTCAAAAGGCTTCCATCCTTTTGTGTTTAATCCTTGTGCATTGTTTACGATACTTAGTGCAGTTTGCAACATTTCGGTACCTCCCTCAGGAGCCATTGTGTCCATGTCCAGACCTATAAGCAGGTAAGCATAATAAGCCATAAACGCTGTTAATGCATTGTCTATCTGATCAACACGAAAGTCTAATTTATCAAACTCCTGAAAGGTGAAGTCACAATTCCCGTCTTTTATACTGAAGACAGTTGTATTATAGGTGGAATTATATACAGGACGTGTACTTTGTACCAGCAAAGAGGCTTTAAACGAGTTACTGCTTGGTTGGTATTCACTGATGGTTATGTTGAAAGAACAATTGATGCGCTCATGTTGGGCGTATTGTTGGTTGGTCCAATGGCGTTCGTTCAGGAACTCGGTAATCGCAGATTTCAGATTCTCAAAGATACTTTGGCTTGTACCCTGTACTTGTTGATAGTTCAGAGTCACTTTCGCATTCAGTTCTTGTGCATTGACAGCAAGTGAGCAAAAGGATGCTAACAGAATTGTTATGACTTTAAGTACCTGCATAGTTGATCTATAATGTCTACAGCCACTTCTTTCTTGGATTTGAGCGGATATTCTTCTTGTCGGTCAGGGTGTACGATCGTTATTTTATTAGTATCGTGTTGAAATCCGGCCCCAGGGTCATTGAGGGAATTTAGTACGATAAAATCAAATTTCTTTCTGGATAGTTTTTCTTGGGCATTGATTAATTCATTTTGTGTCTCAAGCGCAAAACCAACGAGTTTTTGATGTGCTTGTTTCATGCTACCCAATGTTGCCGCTATATCTTGTGTAGGCTTCAGGCTGATGTTAAGTGCTTCATCGCCCCGTTTTATTTTATGATCGGTTGTCTGTTGTGGGGTGAAATCGGCAACGGCAGCACATAAGATGGCGGCGTCACACGTTGGAAATCCGTCGGTTGCTGCTTGAAGCATTTCAGCCGCACTTTCAACGTGGCTTGTCTGAATGGAAACGCTTTTTGCCGTTAGTTGTACGGGACCACTTATCAACTTTACTTTAGCTCCTCGTCTTGCACACTCCTCGGCCAATGCATAACCCATTTTTCCACTTGAATAATTACCGATGAACCGGACAGGATCTATCTTTTCATAAGTAGGACCGGCTGTAATCAGAATAGTTTTATTCTTTAGGTCACGTTGTTGTGTAAGGGTTGATTCAACGATTTCAGCAATACGTTCAGGTTCCTCCATCCGCCCTTTTCCAATAAGATGGCTGGCTAATTCTCCACTTCCAGGTTCTATGATATGGTTGCCGTATGAACGAAGAATGTCCAAATTTTTTTGTGTCGTAGGGTGAGCATACATATCCAGGTCCATTGCCGGGGCAACAAAGACAGGGGCTTTCATGGAAAGATACGTTGTGACGAGCATGTTGTCTGCGATACCATGAGCCATTTTACCAATGGTAGACGCGGTTGCAGGGGCAATCACAAAAGCGTCAGCCCACAAACCGATGTTTACATGGCTATGCCACGAACCATCTCGTTGCGAGAAAAAATCGCTAATGACAGGTTTTGATGTCAGTGCAGACAAAGTAACAGGTGTGATAAACTCTTTTCCTGCGGGGGTTATCACCACCTGAACCTCTGCTCCTTTTTTAATGAAACTACGGATTAAGGTACATGCTTTGTAAGCTGCGATACTTCCCGTAATGCCTACAACAATGTGTTTACCCTGTAACATGTTACTTCTATTTATTAAGTTCACTCAAACGAATGCGAGTTAGTTCTTGTTTCGTGTTTCTTGGAAAATCTCCTTGTAACATCCAACTGTAATAACCACTATCTTTTTGTAATACTTCTCTGACGGGGACTCCCTTGTATTTACCGAAATTAAACACTTCTACACCAGCTTCGTTGTAGATAATACGTCCTGCTAAGTCTACGTTCTTGTTCATACGTGAGAATTCAGCCAAGAAAGCAATGTCGTTTTCCAATGCTTCGGGATATTTGTCGAGTTGCGCTTTCAGAACTTCGTAAGTAGCCAGCGTATCAGCCATGGCCGAATGTGCATTAACCAACTCCTTACCACAATAATATTTATATGCGGCTACCAGTGTACGACGCTCCATTTTGTGGTAAATATTTTGTACATCAACTAATTTGCGTTTTGACAAATCCATATTAACCCCAGCCCGTAGCATTTCTTCAATTAACATTGGGATGTCAAAGTGATTTGAATTGAATCCGGCCAAGTCACACCCTTCAAGAGCCTTGGCTAATTCTTTTGCTATTTGTTTGAAGGTAGGGCAGTCGACTACATCCTTGTCGTAGATGCCATGAATAAGCGACGACTCCTCTGGAATATGCATTTCGGGGTTGATTCGCATTGTTTTCGATTCTTCGTTTCCGTTGGGGAAAACTTTGATATAACAAATCTCGACAATACGGTCACGGGTGATATTGATACCAGTCGTCTCTAAATCGAAAAAGACAATAGGGTTGGTGAGGTTTAATTTCATGTCTGTTTGTTTTAGTCGCTTAACATCATAGGCATTAACAGCATCAGAATATTTTCATTTTCCGGCTGTTCTGCTGGCACTATGACACCGGCTCTACTAGGATCTGCCAGTTTGATAATTACGTTTTCACTGGAGAGGTTATTCAAGATATCCACCAAGAAAGTACCTTTAAAACCAATACTCATAGGAATGCCGGTATAGTCGCATACCAATGTCTCTTCAGCCGACATGGAGAAGTCTATATCCTGACTGGAGATGGTCATTTGATTGGTATTCATGTTTAATTTGACCAACGTACT
>CABSGW010000136.1 GCA_902477365.1 uncultured Prevotellaceae bacterium | reverse complement strand
CCAAGGGGCTTTGTCCTCATTGTGGTGCCAATAATGAATAAAACGGATCTTAACAGAATGAAGATGCAAAAAATCAATCGTACCTTTCATGGCTTTTTAGGGTGTTTCTTGGTGGTTGCACTCTGTTGTGGTGCGCGTGGTAATGCCGAAAATCCATCATCGGTCCATTTTTCCGAGGTACAGCGAAATGCATCGTCCCGCAGGCTGGCTTCCCCCGCGCGCTTGTTGGAACAGCCGGCCCGCATGCCTGGCGTTCCGGAGCAACTGCTGGCACATACGGGCTATACCTTGTCGTTCAACCGCATTTATAATCAGCCCAACTGGGTTGCGTGGGAGTTGACAGCCCGCGAAACCGAGGGGAGTACCATTCGTGCCCGAGAATTTCGTCCCGATCCGCTTGTCGCTTTGCCCCATCGTGTCACAACGGACGATTATAAAGGTTCTGGTTACGATCGGGGACATATGGTTCCTGCTGCCGATATGAAATGGAGTGCCCGTGCCATGGCCGATTGCTTTTATATGAGTAACATTTGTCCTCAACATCCGGTGCTGAACGGTGGCGCCTGGGCTGCGTTGGAGAAAGCCTGTCGCCGATGGGCCAAGCAAGAAGGTCGTGTATATATTGTTTGTGGTCCGGTGTTTAAGGGCGGTCGCTACAAACAGATCGGCCGCAAGCTGCGTATCACCGTTCCCGACGGTTTTTTCAAAGTGGTGCTTTCGGTTCGTAAGGGACACGAGAAAGCCATCGGCTTTTATTACCGGAATAACGGTAGTAAACAACCTATGCCTGCTGCCGTACTGACTGTTGACGAGGTAGAAGTGCTGACCGGTATAAACTTTTTTCCGGCGTTGCCCAACGCTTTGGAGCGAAAGGTTGAGTCACAAGCCTCGCTCAAAGCATGGCAGTGATTCGGGTTGAAGTGCGGTGCTCAGGACTTATAATTGGTCTCCTTGGTGGCCTGCATGGTCGATACAAACGCATTGGGGTCAACCTCTTTCACTTCGTTTTTGAGCCGTATTAGGTCTTTTCGTTCGGTAATGGTAAAGATGATTTCCCGTTCGCTTCCTTCGTACATCCCTTTTCCGTGTAGGAATGTGCCGCGCATGCCTAGTTTATCCACGATCAGCTGCTTCAGCTCCTGTGTTTTGTTCGAGACGATGAATACGGCCCTGTTGGGGTTTTCCACATGCATCATTTCAATGATCTTACCATAAATAAAGATGGCAAACCACGAATACAGCGGTACGCTCCAGTCACCGAATGCGACCAGTCCCAAGAGGACGATGCAAGAGTCAATAACAATGATTAGCGACCCGACTTTCAAGTTAGTTTGGTTGGCTATCAATCTGGCCAATACATCGGTTCCGGCACTTGTTCCGCCAGCGCGGAATACAAAGTGAACACCCAGTCCTAACACGGCACCGCCATAGAAACAACTCAATATTTCATCGTTTTTAACCAAGGCCTCTCCACCGCTCAGGTATGTGAGCGAATCGGTAAACAACGAAACCAACAGGAATGTGACAATGGTTTTTGCACCCGATTGCAATCCGATCTTCTTGGCTGCCAGTAGCATCAACGGTATGTTGAAACAGAGTGCCGTCAGACCCATTGGCAATCCATCGGGTAAAAAAGGAATAAGGTCCTGAGTTACGTAGCGCAATACAATGGTAATACCATAGACACCTCCGGGGATGATTTTGTAGGGAGCCATGAACAGTACGTAGCTGAATGCTTGTAAGAAAGCACCGAAAACAATGAGTGCGTAGTCGGTGAAAAGCGGTTTTTCAAGAGATGAGGCTAGTTTCATTCCAAATGCCATTGTTTGTTGTTTGACTTTATCCTTTCCGGTTCTATGCGGAAAATATGCGGGCGCAAAGATAATCCTATTTTTCGAATAACGCTTGTTTGATGTGAAAAATAGTCTTCGTCGTATCTTTATTCTGTCTTGGGATAGGGTTTGAGTGATACTGAATATACACAAAAAGGACCGTTTATTCCTTGTTTAAAAGAATAAACGGTCTTTTTTGTGTGCGCCTGATAGGACTCGAACCTACACGGCCTGAACCACCAGATCCTAAGTCTGGCGCGTCTACCAATTTCGCCACAGGCGCTCGTTTCGGGTGCAAAGATACTACTTTTTGTGGAATTGCCAAATAAAAGTAAGGCTGCCCGTGTTTTTTTGTAGGTTGTTTTAATCTATTCTTTTGTGCAACAGGCGGCGGGCTTCCTCCAGAATGGTATCGCGTCCGGCATTGTAGTCGGCAGAGCTGATGTCCACTTTCACGTCCGGATCTATGCCCGACTCGGTACATACCATTTGAGTGTCGTACATGGGACAGGCCGAGAACCGCACCGTCCAACCGTTGGGCAGTTCCGACAAGAAAGGCATGCCGGCTCCTCCTCCCGTACGGTCTCCTACGGTGGTCACGTTCGGACAGGCCTTCATGTACATAACAAAGCTGTTGGCTGCACTGTAACTGCTGCGGTTTGTCAGCACCACCACGTCCTTTTGCCAGCGCATTCCTTCTGCCGGCTTCATTTTAATGGCTTGTGGGGCCGAGAACGCATCGTGGCCCGGTCCGGTTTTGTGGGACATATAGCCCACGGTAATTTCTTTGTTGGTGAAGCACGATGCCAGTTTCTCAGCTGCTGTCAGCATGCCTCCCGAATTGTTCCGTACATCAACAATCACCCCGTTGCAGGGGGCCAGGTAGCGGAATATCTCGCTCAGGTTGCCCGATCCGGCTTCCGATTCAAACGAGCCGCAATAGATGTACCCGATGTTGTCGTCCAGAATCTTGTATTTGATGCCCGAGGCTATCCGGTAGTCCGTACCCAGGTAGCGGCGTTGCAGGCTGTCGCTGAAATTGGCCGGATAGTCCTCAAACCACTTCCAATAACGTGCCACGTCGTGTGCGGCATACAGGTTCACGTGTCCGTCGCGTAGTTCGGCCAGCAAGTTGCCGCATACCTCAAACAACTGTTCGTTGGTCATGCCGGCAGTCAGGTTCAACCGGTGTTGTTCAAATTTTTCCCGCCAGTCCAGGCCGTATTCATCGGCTTTTTCCTGAAAGAAACAATAGCGTTGGTCCACAATCTTCCACAAGGCATAGAAATTGCCCGGAATCGTGTCTGGTGCAACCTCTTCGGTGATGCAGGAGGTGAACAATAGGGGGAATAACAACAGAAAATATCGTAAACGTTTCATGGGGTGCGGCGGTTGGGTTTGACAAGATAAAAGTGCTTTACGTAACCAATCACAAACAGATGGCTCCAGCTGTGCGCTTTCAGGTGGTTCACGTGGCTCTGACGGATGTCGCACAGGTAACCGGTGCGCAGTGCGGCGTTGCCTATGGGGATGTCCAGCGTCAGCAGGTGGGTCATGCCCGGAGCGTTGCCGGGATGGGTAAAGCATACGTTGTGATCGTAGTGCCCCAGCGAAAACAGTTCATAGTATGATTGTCCGTAGTTGGGCGAGAACATCGCCCCCATTAACGGGGCGTCCACCTGGTAACGGGCCGTGAGGGGATGCCCCCACAATCTGAACCGGTAACGTGCCGCTACCGATGCCTTCAGATGTATGGCAGCCCGTGCCTGTGCCGGATTGTTTCCTTGGTGTGTGTTGTACAAGAATCCGCCTCCAATCTCACTGCCACCGCCTGCTTGCAAGGTCAGTCCCGGCAGGGGACGCCAGTTGTAGTGCCACAGCATGTTCCACGACACATAGCCTTCCCACTCCTTGTTGTCATCGGTTGGCGACTTTGCGTAGGCCACGTGTCCGTCTACGCGGCTCTGCACCGATATACGTCCTTTTGCCATGCGCGTCATGCGCTCCGTTTCGCGTAGAATGCGCACTTCCGTGCCGGTATATTCCAGTGGAGTCAGGTAGGTATCCAGCAGATTCGTTCCGCCTATGCCAAGCAGGGTGGCATGGGTACGGTATCGGTTTGCGGGTATGGAGTCTGCTTGTTCCGTTTGTGCGGACAGGTCACAGCATACGGTTAGTGCGGCAAGCAGTGTCGTGTAGATAAAGCGTTTCATACGCGGCAAAGGTACGATAAATTTTATAAAAAGCCTATATCGCTGTATTTCGTTTCTCCGGCGGGTTGGGATGGATTGTATCCGCGAGTTACCATATACTGTTTGTTGCGGTGACGAACACGCGTGTTCGTTTCAACGTCCTGCGCTGGTTGTTGTGACGAGATGCCCAGAACGGTAGGGTTGTAATAGAGGGAGGACATAAGTCGGTATCCAAATGCTGTTGGAAGAGGGTCGGGAGTGGTGGTTTAATATGGTTTGTTGTTTTAAGACTGGTAGCTTTTAAAAAAATGTCTTGTTGGGGTGTTTCTGTGTTTTTATAGATTGGAAATTTAAAAAACAGTTCTTTTGTTTGTGCTTTTATTGTTTTCTCGTTAGGCTTGTCTTATAAATATACTTCGTGTGTATGAATGTTTCCCGTTTCCCGTATGACTATGCTTGTCTAGGATTGGGTATTAGGAGTTAAAGAATAATTATGGAAAAATATGGTAGCTTTGGCGGTAAACTTAAACACTTTTATATCGATTAGCTCATACAACGAACTTGTTTGTTACCCCTGTTTATATTGGTGTTTTTTCCTTGTTTCGGTGTGTCGGACAGTACGGTATTTTCCTGTCGCACTCTTTGGGGAAATTCGAATGTAACACTGGATTCGTAGGGCAAAGTGGATGTTTTTTTCTGGAACAATTTAACCTGTAAGGATGTGAGTTTTTCGGTGGAGGGCTTTACGGTGGAGGGGAGTCTGTTGTATTACAAAGAATATTAATGTTGGTTTTGACGGCAGATGTTTTCTTGAAAAAGAAGTGGAAAGATTGTATAAAGCGTATAAGTATTGTGTACCCGGCAGGATGAAAAGAGTGAATGTCGATAGAAAATGGTATCTTTGCATCCGAGAATCAATGGTTTTAATGTAATGACCTATCTTATTCGGTTTGTGAAGAATTGGACACTCCCTTGTGCCATGTTGTTGGGGGTGTTGGGATATTTCCTGTTCGCACAGATTTCCTTGTTGGTACCGGCTAAGCCCTATCTGCATGGCTTGTCCGTCTTTTTGACGCCGATACTGATTTTTTTGATGCTTTTCTTTACCTTCTGTAAGGTGGATTTGCCCGATTTGAAGCCAAAGCGTTGGCATGTATGGTTGCTCTTGTTGCAGACGGTGGCCTGCGTGGGAGTGGCTGTCTATATGATGTATGGTGTTCCTGACGGGGAAAACCGAGTGATTTGGGAAGGAGCGTTAGCCTGTTTGTTATGCCCTACGGCAACGGCGGCAGCTGTTGTCACGGGGAAGTTGGGTGGAAATGCCGGTTCGCTGACTACATATACGCTGGAGTCTAACTTGCTTTCGGCTGTGCTGATAACCGTGTTGTGTCCGTTGGTACATCCCCATGTAGAGTTGCCAATGAGCTTGACCTTTCTTGTGATGTTGAACAAGGTGACTCAACTGTTGATTCTTCCCTTTGTGGCAGCATGGGCGGTACGTCGTTTTTTGCCGGCATTGCATGCCCGTGTGTTGGGTTTGAAGGATATCGCTTTTTATTTATGGGGCATAGCTTTGGCTTTGGTCATGGCACAGACCACCCACACGGTGTTGACCTCATCGGCCAGTTCCTTTTTGGAGTGGAAAATTGGGTTGGCGGCCTTATTGGTATGCGGTTTGAAGTTTGCTTTGGGAAAATGGATAGGCAGTTTTTACGGAGAGCGCATAAGCGGTGGACAGGCGTTAGGACAAAAGAATACGATTTTCGCCATTTGGATGGCATTTACTTATTTGAGTCCTTTGTCGGCTATTGGCCCGGGAGCATACGTGTTGTGGCAAAATTCGATTAACAGTTATCAGTTGTGGAAACGGAGAAAGCAGGAGACGATGGGATGATGGGGATGGCAAGCACCCCTTTCTCAGTCTTCAATCGGCTTATAAATAACTATGTAGCATGAAACAAACTATCACACCTTTGGGAGAAGATACCTACGATGAGTTACGGACATTGTGGGAGGCATCGGTAAGGAGTACGCATCATTTTTTGTCGGAAGCGGATATTTTGTTTTATGGAAAGTTGCTTCGGGAGTCTTATTTGGCTTTGGTGCAGTTGTATGGTATTTACAACGAGGAAGAAGAGGTGGTCGCTTTTATGGGATTGAGCGAAGAGCAGATAGAAATGCTTTTTGTACATCCGGATGAACAGCATAAGGGGTACGGAACGCAGTTGGTTTGTTTTGCCTTGACTGAGAAGCAAGTACGGAAAGTGGATGTCAATGAACAGAACGAAGCGGCCTATCAGTTTTACCGGAATATGGGGTTCTGTGTAGAAGGGCGCGACGAACTGGATGCCTCAGGAAGGCCATTCCCTATTTTGCATTTAGTGTATACGGATTAGAAAGTATGTGTGGTAGGCCGTACCGTGTGGACGGATAGGGGATATAATAGATTTTATCGGTTGTAAGCCATAGGAAAAGGGTATTCTATATCTGGTTCGTTGGTCAGGGTGTGTAAGATGATTTGAGGAGCGCGTTGAAACCATGGCCGAAGTTGAGGTTGATGCATTTCTTCCTGTCCGCATAACTTAAGTAAATAGTCCATGTTGAAGGTTGGGGCAATACATCCAATCCCTTGTCTTTCCGCATCTGCGGCATTGCAATCTTGTTCGATGTGTGCAGGAACCATCAGTACTTTCTTGTTTAGGTACATGGCTTCGCAAATTGACTCGAATCCGGCCGTACTGGCATAAGCCTTACAATTTTTCATTTGTTCGAGAAAAGCCTCATCGTCCAAGGGGTGGAAACTGAGTGTTTCGTCTACTTTCTTTATTTCGGTTTCTTTGTCCCAGAAAAACCGGAGGGGTATGTCCGGATGTTTTTGATGCCAGGCCATAACATCAGAGGCAAATCCGGCATTGACTAAATAGCCAAGAATATAATTTCCTTGTGTGGGATGTAGTTGTAACACTTCTTCTCTGAGAAGGG
>CABSGW010000135.1 GCA_902477365.1 uncultured Prevotellaceae bacterium | reverse complement strand
CTTTGAGGCAATACCCCTTTGCAAAATAAATTAAAAGATTCGATTTAGCAAAGAAGTTTGTAGAAAAAAACAATATCTATGTACTAAAATACCCTATAAGTTCAGATCCAAAAAATCAGCTACAATAAAATTACTTCCGCCTATATAGATTAAATCTTGTGATGATGCATCTTTTTGTGCAGCGATAAAGGCTTCTTTCACATTCGAATAAGCATTTCCGTTTAAATGATGGTGAGCTGCCTTTCCTCTTATTTCCTGTTCTGAAAGCGATCTAGCCACTGAAGCTCTTGTAAAGTAATAAATGGCATCAGTCGGAAGAATACTTAAAACCCCATCAATGTCTTTATCATTGACCATGCCTATAATGATATGTAATCTATGATATGTTAGCATGGACAACTGCCTAACAATAGTTTTAAAACCATCTATATTATGTGCTGTATCGCAAATGGTAAGTGGGTTTTGTGAGATAACTTGCCATCTTCCACGTAACCCTGTTAGCTCACAAACCATCTCAAATCCAGTCCTGATATGCTCGTCTGCTATCGAATAGCCGTTTTCTCTTAAAGCTACGATAGCATTCAGTATGGTATTTGTATTCTTTTCCTGGTATATTCCCCCTAATGCTCCATGCAATGAACCTAACAACGATGTTTGATACGAAATTCCTCCTTTCTCATCGAATTGTGATCGAATAACGACTGGACAATCTGTCGCAAAACGGATTGGTGCGTTGAGTGTCTGAGCCTTCTGGATGAATATCTCTTTTGTTTCCGGTGTGTGTTCTCCGATAATCACAGGAGTCCTTTTTTTGATAATACCCGCCTTTTCAGTGGCAATGTCTTCGAGTGTATTACCCAAAAATTGCATGTGATCGAAACCTATATTAGTAATGATAGAAAGATCGGGAGAAATAATGTTTGTACAATCCAGTCTTCCCCCTAAACCAACTTCAATAACAGCGACATCCACCTGCACTTCTTTGAAATATTTGAATGCCAATGCCGTGGTTAATTCAAAAAAAGAAGGAAAGAGCGGCTCAAAGAAATTCTTTTCCTGTTCTACGAAATCAACAACATATTGTTTGGGTATCATGCAACCATTCATGCGGATTCTTTCCCGAAAGTCCGTTAAATGGGGGGATGTGTATAAACCCACTCTATACCCGGCTGCTTGCAGTATCGCCGCGATAGTATGAGCGCAGGAACCTTTTCCATTGGTTCCTGCGACATGTATAGTACGAAAATGTTTGTGAGGGTGATTAAAGTGTTCATCCAATTTTAAAGTAGTCGATAAACCCTCTTTATATGCCGTACCTCCCTGATGTTGAAATAGGGGAGCACTTTGATATAAATATTGTATTGTTTCTTCGTAGTTCATGAATCAGTCAAAGTATGAACGGAATTTGCTGAAAATTTTATCCTTGATAGAAGAGTTCGGTTTTAAATTCTCGCTATTCTTTAATTTTTCGAAAGCTTCACGTTCAGATTTAGTCAAATACTCTGGAATATATACACTGATGTTGACAATCAAATCTCCAACACCATACCCGTATCCTTTAACAGCCGGGAGACCTTTACCTCTCAAACGCAAAACTTTTCCAGGTTGTGTTCCCGGTTCTATTTTGACACGAGCCTTACCATCTATTGTAGGAATCTCAACCGTATCGCCCAATGTAGCTTGTGATACTGATAATAATAAATTGTAAATGATATTATTATCGTCCCTAATAAAGTTTTCGTTAGGCTCTTCTTCAATAAACACTTGTATGTCGCCAGGTATTCCATTATGTCTGCCGGCATGACCTTTTCCGGGAACATTGACGATCATTCCTTCAGAAACGCCTGCCGGAATGGATATTTCGACAATTTCCTCTCCCGTAACAACGCCTTCACCATGACAATCCTTACATTTGTGCTTGACAACCGTACCTTCTCCACCACAAGTGGGACATACACTTTGTGTTTGCATCATTCCAAAGATACTTTGTTGGGTACGTGTCACATAACCAGTTCCATGACAAGTACTACATGTTTCCGTATCGTTAGGATGTTCTCCGCCACTTCCATGGCAAGTTGTGCAAGTGATATTCTTCTTTATTTTAAATTTCTTGGTCACACCTGTACTTATTTCTTGCAAGGTGAGTTTCACTTTCAAGCGAAGGTCGCCACCTTTTTGTTGGCGTTGCCCTTGTGAACCATGTCCGCCACCAAAACCGCCGAATCCGCTGAAGCCGCCTCCATGACCACCAAAAATATCACCGAACATGGAGAAAATGTCTTCCATATTCATACCCTGTCCATTGAATCCTCCACCGAATCCTCCGGCACCGTTCAATCCTTCATGTCCAAACTGGTCGTAACGGGCACGCTTGTCCGGATCACGCAATACATCATAAGCCTCTGCAGCTTCCTTAAACTTTTCTTCAGCGGCTTTATCCCCTGGATTTCGGTCGGGGTGATATTGTATTGCTTTTTTCTTATAGGCCTTCTTGATCTCATCTGCAGAAGCAGATTTGTCAACACCTAAAATTTCGTAATAGTCTTTTTTTGTTGCCATAATATGAGCTATTATTGTCCAACTGCCACCTTGGCATGACGAATTACTTTATCATTCAGCGTATAACCTGTTTGTACACAATCAATAATCTTACCTTTATCCTCTTCTTTCGGAGCGGGTATCAGCGCTATAGCTTCGTGAAAATCCGTATCAAAATCTGTATCTTCGGTCTCTATTTTCTTTAGTCCTTGCGATGCCAATACTTTATTTAATTTCTGAAAGATCAGCTCAACACCTTCTTTTAAGGTTTCCACGTCGGTCGTTGCATCCATGTTTTTTAAAGCACGCTCCATGTCATCCAAGATAGGCAATAAAGCTGTGATGGCTTTTTCGCTGCCATTTAGAATCAACTCCGCTTTTTCTTTTCTGGTCCGTTTCCGGTAGTTATCAAACTCTGCTACCTGGCGTAAGTATTTATCTTGCAGTTGTGCTATTTGCGCCTCCGCATCCATTACGGGGTCAGAAGTCGTTTCTTGCGTATCTTCCTCCATTTCGCTCGCTGTATCCTGAGATTCACCATCCAGGGTGACAATTTCCTCATTGATATCTTTTTCTTCTGTATTCTCAACAGATTTTGCCGTGTATTCTTTTCCTTGCATGTTGCTTAATTTTTAAAAGATGAAATTATGCACAACGCATAACAAAAACCGTACCACAATATTAATTGTCACCATATAGTTTTGATTTTAGCTCTTTAATTCTTTCATCACGAATGTATTCTTCGTAATTCATGAGCTTGTCAATCGTTCCATTTGGTGTAAGTTCAATGATGCGGTTTGCCACAGTTTCTATAAATTCGTGGTCATGACTGGAGAACAAAACATTTCCTTTGTATAACTTCAGATTGTTGTTGAAAGCTTGGATACTTTCCATGTCCAAGTGGTTGGTAGGAGTATCCAGCATCAGACAATTCGCATTTTTAAGCTGCATACGTGCTATCATACAACGCATTTTCTCGCCTCCGGACAACACATTCACCTTTTTTAAGATATCTTCTCCCGAAAAAAGCATACGTCCTAAAAAAGCTTTAAAATACACTTCGTTTCCTTCTCCAAATTGGCTCAACCAGTCCAACATATTTAAATTGCAATCAAAGAAAGACGTATTGTCCAGTGGCAAGTAAGCCGTTGTGATGGTCACGCCCCAGTTGAAGGTACCCGAATCGGCTTGGCGGTGCCCATTCAAAATCTCAAATAAGGCAGTCATAGCGCGTGGATTGCGACTTAGGAACACTATTTTTTCCCCTTTTTCTACCGTAAAGTTTACATTGTCAAACAAGATAGTACCATCATCCATGCTTGCCTTCAGATCCTGTACTTCCAAAATCTGATTACCAGGCTCTCTTTCCATTTGGAAAATGATACCCGGATATTTACGTGTAGAAGGTTTGATATCGTCTACATTCAATTTTTCCAACATCTTTTTACGGCTGGTTGTCTGACGACTTTTAGCAACATTAGCAGAAAAGCGGCGAATAAACTCCTCCAATTCTTTTTTCTTCTCTTCAGCTTTTATCTTTTGGTTTTGAGCCTGACGTAACGCCAACTGGCTAGACTCGTACCAGAAACTGTAGTTACCCGAGAAAAGTGTCACTTTGCCAAAATCAATGTCTACGGTATGGGTACATACGGCATCCAGGAAGTGACGGTCGTGACTTACAACCAATACGGTATGTTCAAAATTACCTAAATATTCTTCCAGCCATTCGACAGTTTCCAAGTCAAGGTCATTGGTCGGTTCGTCCAGCAACAGGTTGTCAGGTTCACCAAACAGGGCCTGAGCCAACATAACACGCACCTTTTCTTTTCCTGACAAGTCTCCCATTAATTGCTGGTGCTTATTTTCTTTGATACCTAAACCACTTAGCAATGTAGCAGCATCATTTTCGGCCGTATATCCACCTAAGTTAGCAAACTTTTCTTCAAGTTCAGCCACCTTGATGCCATCCTCATCTGTAAAGTCTTCCTTCGAATACAATGCATTCCGCTCCTGAGTTGTTTGCCACATGACGGTATGCCCCATCAACACCGTATCAAGTACGGTATACTCATCGTATTTGAAGTGGTCTTGGCTCAGCACAGACAAACGTTCACCAACGCCCATCTCGACCGTACCTTTGGTGGCATCCAGTTCACCCGAAATCGCTTTCAGGAAAGTTGATTTTCCGGCACCATTTGCCCCGATGATACCATATATATTGCCATTTGTAAACTTGATATTGACATCTTGGTACAAAACACGTTTGCCAAATTGAATGGCTAAATTGGAGACTGTAATCATTTTATAGGATTTCTGTTATAACGGGGTGCAAAGTTAGGAAAAAACAAGCAACATGCAAAATCATCACTTGAAAGCTTCTTGCCCAAAATGTATGGGAAGCATCTCTTTACAATTTGATAGGGTATAAACCAGCTCCGTACCATACAGTATAATACGTATGTCCGTTTGATATCGTTGTTCAGCTTCGAGCAACGTCTGCCGACAACCGCCGCATGGCGATATGGGGTAAGGCGTAAACAGGTCTTTGTTTTTTGCAACAATGGCCAATTCCTTGACTGCGACCAAAGGATGTTGAGCATTTGCATAATACAACGCAACGCGTTCGGCACATAGTCCTGACGGATAGGCTGCATTTTCCTGGTTGTTTCCCCAGTAAATGTTTCCATTGGCCAGCCGGACGGCAGCACCTACACAAAACTCCGAGTAAGGAGCGTAAGCGTTCATACAAGCTTGTTTTGCCTTCTCTATTAAATATCGCGTATCAGCATCCAGTTCGTCGGGCTTATAGATCTTTACGTGGGTGTGCAGGGTTATTTCTTTCATACAAAGTAATTAAACGAATATACAAAAGTATACTAAAAAAACGGATTCACGGGATTTTTCCGTAATTTTGCGCAAGAGACAAATGCGTATGGCAAACATAAAGAGATTCTTAGTATCATGTTGTGTCCTTCTGGCAGGTTTATGTTGGGGGCAACAGCAACAGATTTATTTAGACTATATACATAAATATAAAGGGCTTGCAATGGAGCAGATGAATCTGCATCGGATACCGGCAAGCATCACCCTAGCACAAGGATTATTGGAAAGCGCTGCGGGACGTAGTGCCTTAGCACGGAATGCAAACAACCATTTCGGTATAAAATGCGGAAGTAGTTGGACCGGGAAGTATTATGTTCAGGATGATGATTATAAGAATGAGCGTTTCCGAGTATACCGAAGCGTGAGAGAGTCATACGAAGACCACTCGCAATTCTTAATGAAACCACGCTACAAAGAACTGTTCCACCTTAAACCTACAGATTATAAAGGATGGGCAAGAGGGTTGAAAAGAGCCGGTTATGCCACAAATCCCAGATATGCAGAACTTCTTATCAATATGGTCGAAAGGTATCATTTACATAAATATGATAACGAAGCAGCCTATTGGCATAAAAAGCATAAACCTATACCTGAAGAAACAGTATTGAGTCATACCGTGTACTTCAATAATGACAATTATTATGTAATAGCACGCAGGGGGGACACCTTCAAATCAATTGGAAAAGAAATGGGTGTTTCTTATCGCAAAATCATACGTTACAATGAATTGGATAAAAAATATACGATTCAGGCTGGCGATATCATTTATTTGGAAAAGAAACATCGGAAGGCGGATAAGAAATATCGTGATTATACCCATGTTGTTAAGGCAAATGAGTCCATGTATTCTATTGCACAAAAATATGGTATGCGCGTGAAAACCTTATATAAGGTAAATGACCTACCGGCTTATTATTCGATTAAAGTGGGCGATAAATTACGTATCAGATAAAGGAAAATTATGTTGCAAGGCTTTGGAGATTTTCTGTTTTCGTGTGGCATACCCATTGAATATACAGGGTATGCCAGGATGGTGGTATTGGGAATCTTATCGTGGGGTGTTGCTTTACTTTGTGGTAGTGTGTGTCGCCGTGTATTGGTTCCTTTAACCAATAAATTTACGCAAAAAACATCTGCTATTTGGGATGACTATTTATTGAACGAACAAGTTATTGTTGCTTTTTCCAGGGTTGTTCCTCCTGTTGTAATGTATATGCTGTTACCCTTCGTATTGTACGACGAGACAGGCGATACAGCCCTTTTCCAGGTCAGCCATTTTGTCACCCGACTAGCGTCGGCTTTTGTACTGGCTGCATTTATGCGGTTGCTTTTGGTTTTTGTATCCCACGCAAGTCTGTTGATTGAGCAAGATGAGCGGATGCAAAACCATTACATCATTGTAATTACGCAATTTGTTAAATTACTGATTGTTATAGTAGGAGTTATCGCCATCTTTTCGGTTATGATAGACCGTTCTCCATTGCATTTCATTGCAGGGTTGGGAGCAGCCGCAACGGTGCTGATGCTAGTATTCAAAGATCCGTTGTTGGGTTTGGTGGCTGGTGTACAACTATCCATTAACGGTATGTTGCGCCCGGGCGATTGGGTGACATTACCCAAACACC
>CABSGW010000134.1 GCA_902477365.1 uncultured Prevotellaceae bacterium | reverse complement strand
AGATGTGTTTTTTGGGGGTGAAGTCAACAAAGAAGCTGTCAGGCAGTGCGACACCACGGCCTTTATAGGGTAACAAACCGATGGGGATGTTTTATCCATGTGGGTGATTGGATTTGTTTCTGCGTATTGCGGCACACAATTTATGGACAGAACTTAGGGCTTTGCCTCGTAAGGCGGCTCTCACTTCGCGAGGCATGAAACGGTATGTTTCCCGGCTTTGTCGGACAAACAGTATACTTCTGTTCCAGAAACTGCCAGATGCGCTGTGACGTTTGGGTTTCAGGTTCATGCCAAAGTTACCTCTGTGGAACATGATGTTCAGCAAACGGGTCGTTAAGGGTGGGTTGGGAGACCAATGGTAAAGAATGTCGGTATCCGAAAAATCGAACCAGTCTGTACCAATACCGGCAATGGCTGTGGTGATGTGTTCCAGTTCAAGTTCTTTAATCCATACATCGAGTTGCTCTTTGTTGACCCGTTGTTTGTTTTCGCGCATATATAACAGGATATCCATACATTGCCTCATGCCCACTCCCCAACTAACCAGGTGTATGCTGTAATGCACAATGAGGTGTAACAGCCCCAGCGTGGGCGGAAGTGTTTGAACCGTTTGGTTGTGGATGCGGACAGATAGGGAAGGTTCCAACGTGAGACCTTCGGTTATGATTTGTTGCAGGCGGCTGTTCAGTCGTTTATCGTAGTATTGCGCTAATTTGAAGTGGTTTTCAATGGAGACATTCTTCCATGTGAATGCGATATGTTTGGTTCGCGGGGTGAAAGGTTGAACGTTTGTACCGTTTTGTAGGGACCATTGATAGGCCGGCTCAAAGTTCGTTGGCAGAAAAACGTCAATGTCTCCGGGAGTCCTGCGATGGGGATGTGTGTAGCAACGGGCAATCCCCTGGCCTTTGATGAGTAGGGCGTCTGTAATGCCGCATGAGCGGTAGGCGTCGAGTAACTGGCCAATTGTCTGGTCGAGTAATTTGTTTTGTTGTTCAATGTAGACAACGTCGGTATAAAGGGAGATGAGGACTTGTCTGGGTGGGCGTTGTCCGGCGGAAAGGGAAGAAACAGCATCATACAGCAACCCTGTGACAGCTTGTTCTTTCGCTAATTGGATGAGGGCTTTCCAATGTATCTGTTCATCCGTGGCAAAGCATGGAGTGCTGTTTTGCAACACACTCCGCATACACACCATGAATTGGTATGCAGCGGAGTGTGCAGAAAAGGGTCTCTTCATCTTATAGGCTTTCGAGCATACGTTTCAGTACAACGGTAGCCGATATTTCCCGGTTGGCGGCTTCGGGGATGACTAGCGAGGTGGGTGCTTCGATAACGTCATCGCTTACAATCATGTTGCGGCGTACTGGCAGGCAGTGCATGAAGTGTGCGTTGTTGGTTACGGCCATGTGGGCTGTATCCACGGTCCAGGAACGGTCGGTCGATAGTATTTGTCCATACGCATCGGGATGGGTCACACCGGGGCAACTCCAGTTTTTGGCGTAGACGAAGTCCGCGTTTTCGAAGGCCTTCATTTGGTCGTATTCTACGGTCGCATCACCTGCGAATTTAGGGTCAAGCTCGTATCCCTCGGGGTGGGTAATGACAAATTCCACATCGGCGGCACGCATCCATTCGGCAAAACTGTTGGGTACAGCCTGTGGCAGGGCACGCGGGTGCGGAGCCCATGTCAGCACCACTTTGGGATGTTTTTTCTTACGGTATTCTTCGATGGTGATCAAGTCGGCAAAGGCTTGCAGAGGATGTACGGTGGCACTTTCCATCGAAAACACCGGTTTGCCGCTATGAAGGATAAATTGGTTCAGGATGCGTTCCTCATAATCCGCTTCACGGCTCTCGAACCGGGCGAATGTACGCACACCGATCAGGTCGCAATAGGAAGCCATGACAGGAACGGCCTCAAGCAGGTGTTCGCTCTTGTCTCCGTCCATGATTACGCCGCGTTCTGTCTCCAGTTTCCAGGCTCCCTGGTTTACGTCCAGCACAATGACGTTCATGCCCAAGTTGAGGGCTGCTTTCTGTGTGCTGAGGCGGGTGCGTAAGCTGTTGTTGAAAAAGATGAGTAATACCGTTTTGTGCTTACCTAGCCATTCGTATTTGTAACGTTCTTTTTTTATCTCGAAAGCTTCGGCTAAAGCCTGCTCCAGATTGCCCAAGTCGGCTGCATATTGAAATGTTCTCATTGATTTGTTTTAATTGGATTCTCACTTATCTTTTTTTCAGTTCAAATATACCGTTTTTATGGGCTTTCACCTAATGTTTGTGCGATGTTTTTCGCTATTTAGAATACTTTTTGCTTCCTTTCCTACTTTTTAAATGAGTCCTGCTCTGCTATCTCGCATAAAAGATTTACCTTTGTCTTTATTAACTTTAACAATAACTGAAAATGAAAAGAATCGTATTACTGTTGTTTTCCGTGATACTTCTCACAGGCACAAGTTGTGCGCAGAATAAAAGCAAACCGGTGGCAAAGGCTACTAAAGAAAAGGCTGCAACCTATCACGTGAAGAAAACACCGGCTGTGAGCAACGAGACACTGCTGACAACCATTATGAATGATTATAAAGGCAAAATTGTTTTGATAGACTTTTGGGCTACCTGGTGCGGACCATGCCGTATGGCAATGAAGGAAATAGATGCCATTAAACCGGAGTTGGCTAAAAAAGGAGTTGCTTTTGTTTATATCACGAATGAAAGTTCACCGGTAGAAACATGGAACGAGATGATAAAAGGTATCGACGGAGACCATTATTATCTGACTAAAGACCAGTGGAGTTATCTGAGCCAGAATATGGGTATGCGCGGTATTCCTTGCTACTTGTTGCTGGATCAGAAAGGAAACATTGCCTTCAGTAATGTAACTTCTGGCGGTTATCCGGGTAATGACTTTATCAAGGCCGAAATAGAAAAACTTGTACCGGCAAAAAAGAAATAAACGGATTGATAGATGCTAAAAAGAAGTCCTCCCCGACACCAATGATCGGGGAGGACTTCTTTTTAGAGGTTTGTATCAGTAGGGAATGGTACGCGTGATTACTCCTTCTTTCCGGCTGTTCAGTGTGATGGATATGGAGTCGCGTCCCTGTTGCAGAACCGATTGGAACTGGTGTAGCGCAGCGCTTAAATAGACCCGCCTGGTATAAGCTTCTTTGTCTTGGTTTGCATCGTGATACAACACCGTTTGTAGGGTACGTGTTCCGTTGTCGGCTTCAACAAAACCATAATGCACGAGCGCAAACTTATGTCCTTTTCCGCGTGTCAGTATGTCGAGGGTCAGATTCAGATAATTACCCCCTCGCCAGATACTGACTGGATTGACATAGTCCGAGAGTATGTGTGCGGCAGAGGTCGTAAACGGTGTCAATACTAAAATAGGCGTGAGTCCGACCAGCCGGGCCTGGTTTGGGACGTTTTCGTTAATCACATAAGTAGCCAGCTGTCGGTACGTTGTATCAGCCTGAAGTCCGTATAGCGGGTTGGCGATGTGAAGCGTATCACCATTATCCGGAACCAGATAGCTTGTCCCCCCGTTGGTATTGGTCAGGATCTCTGAAAAGTCCTTGCGGTAAGCATCGATAGGATGTTCTTCTTCGCTGCATCCTGTCAGCAGGAATGCGGACAACAGGGTTCCGGTTAATAGTAAACGCATAGCTTCTTCTTATTGGTTTTGTGTCTTCAGCTGGTTGTAGAGCGGATTGGCATACATTGTCAGCAACAGGGTGCGCAGAAAATCCTCATCTTTGTTCGGAAGTTCTATTTTTGCCAATTGGCCTTTCAGGTAAGTCTCAAATACCGCGCGTTCGTCGGCTGTATACTTCGAGGCGAAACGTGTCCCGTTCTCCAACCAGTCTGCTGCCACATAATTCCCGGGATAGATGCGGTAGTTGGCGTAGATACTCTGGTCTATCTGATGGGCGACTGTTGCAAAGAAATCTGTCTTGGGCAGTTTGTCATCCAGTTGGTCTATCCATTCGTCTAAACAGGTTCCACAATGGTAATGAACCCGCCCCTTTCGGCCGAAGATACCTTGTTGCATGCTGATAAGGTCGTCCTGCGGTCCTTTCTTGAAGTGGCTGTTATCGCGTTTCTGTTGAAACTCTTTGGCCTTCAAGTAATCGCATGGATCGTATTCGTAGGAGATGCTTAGTGGAACAAGGTGCATATCTTTTAAGCGCTCTTTGAGGCTTCCTTCTCCCCCCATAGCCATCATTTTCAGGACCGACTCCTGTGTCTGGTCATTACTGTCTTTGGCGCGTCCTTCACGCTGCGCAATCCAGATGTTTTCTTGTTTCTGGTTGACGGCATAATGCATGTAACGGCTCATGAGCGTACTGCTTTCCAGCATTTGGCGCATGGAGAGCGAGCGTTGCACAATGAATGATTTGTTTACGCGGACCAGCTTCTTGATCCACGGGTGTATCAGCAGGTTGTCGCCGATGGCAATCTCAACCGTACAGGGATAGTGATGGTGAATCAGCAGCATGGATAAGAATGCGGAATCAATAACAATGTCCCGGTGGTTGGATATAAATGTAAAGCGTTTGGTGCGGTCTGGGGGTAACTGGGTTGCGTCCCAGTCCGTTCCGTCTGTTTGGTCGGCAGCCAGCTGCATCAATAACGGGTAGAAGAACTTCTCCTGTACCTCTTGGTTGGAGCGGCATTTGCGTAATTCGGCCGCCAGGTATTCAAACGGTGTATCTTTATACAGCGAAGAGGCTATCTCCCGAAACGAAGGGTCGGCAATCAATTCCTCAAACACCGCGGGCAGCTCTTCCGGAGTATAAGGGCGTATAGCGTCAAATTCAGCAGGGATTTGCATCATGGTTGTGTTAGAATTTGTTTTCGATGATATCACTCATTACATCGCGGATGTCGAGACCTGCGGCACGCACTTGTTGCGGAATGAAGCTGGTTTCGGTCATTCCCGGTGTCGTGTTTACCTCAAGCAGGTTGATTTGCTCACTTCCTTTCGTGCCGGTCAGGATATAGTCAATGCGCACAATGCCTTCACATCCTAATAAGTCGTAGATGGCAGCTGTCAGTTTGCTAACCCTTTCGGCAGTCTCAGCTGTCAGCCGGGCAGGGGTTATTTCCTGCACTTGGCCGTTGTATTTGGCGTTGTAATCAAAGAACTCGTTGTCGGTAACCACTTCGGTAATAGGGAATACCACATTGCGGTTACGCGTTTTATAGCATCCGCAAGTTATTTCCGTTCCTTCCATATAGGCCTCAATCATCACCTCATCACTCTCGTTCAGGGCTTTTTGGATTGCCGGACGTATTTGTTCTGCAGTTTTCACTTTGGTCACACCAAAGCTGCTTCCTCCGGCATTCGGTTTGATGAAGCAGGGCAGGCCGATCTTCTCAACCACATCGTTGTCGCTCAACGCGTTTTCGTTGCCTTTACGCACCAGCAGGCTTTCACTGATCCGTATGCCATATCCTTTCAGGTATTGGTTAAGTACGAACTTATTGAAGGTCATGGCTTCTACCAGCAGGTTCGATGTGGAATAAGGGATATGGATTAAATCGAAATATCCCTGCAGGATACCATTCTCTCCCGGCGTGCCGTGAATGGTGATATAGGCGAAGTCCGGGCGTATGCGTTTATCACCGCATGCAAATGAAAAGTCGTTTTTGTCTACGGGGCTGCGGCTGCCGTCTTCCAGGTGTGCCTCCCAGTGGGTTCCTTTAATTTCAACAATATAACGTTCGTACCTGTTGGGGTCGATAAAGGAGTAAATACCTTGCGCGCTGCGCATGGAAACGTCATGTTCAGAGGAGTCTCCTCCGGCAACAATGGCTATGATACGTTTCATTTTTAATAGCTGTATATAGGGTTGATGTATGTTAGTAAGTAGGAGCGTCTCCGCGTGTGCCGTTGGCAAAGGTGCGCCAGCGTTCTTGCAGGTTGCACAAGTCTGCCGGAAGTTCCGAACTGAAGTCGAGTTCTTTGCCGGTCACGGGATGCTTAAAGCCCAGTGTCCGGGCATGCAACGCCTGGCGTGGACACGCTTCGAAACAATGGGTGACAAATTGTTTGTAACTGCCCGATGAGTTACCGCGCAGAATTTGATCGCCGCCGTAACGGGCGTCGTTGAACAGAGGGTGGCCTATGTGGCGCATGTGTGCCCTGATCTGATGGGTGCGGCCTGTTTCCAACACACATTCCACCAGCGTGACATATCCGAAACGTTCCAATACCCGATAGTGGGTGACGGCCGGTTTACCGATACCTGAGTCTGTAGGGAAAACCGACATCTGCAACCGGTCTTTCGGGTTGCGTCCGATGTTGCCTTCAATGCGCCCTTCGTCGGCTTGCGGGTTGCCCCATATCAGTGCCTGATAGCGACGGCGGCTTGTTTTGTTAAAGAACTGTGCCGCCAGATGCGTCTTGGCTTCCGGCGTTTTTGCCACCACCAGTAGTCCGGAGGTGTCTTTGTCGATGCGGTGTACCAGTCCCACGCCGGGGTCGTTCGGATCATACGTCGCAAGGTCTTTAAGATGCCATGCAATCGCATTGACCAGTGTCCCCGTATAGTTGCCACAACCGGGATGTACCACCATGCCGGCAGGTTTGTTTATCACCATGAGCTGCTCGTCTTCATAAACAATGTCCAGCGGAATGTCTTCTGGTTCGATGGTCGAGTCATAATAAGGCCTGTCGAGCATCAGGGTAACCACATCGGCTGGCTTGACACGGTAATTGCTTTTTACCGGACGGTCGTTTACGCGTACAAATCCCGAATCGGCCGCTTTCTGAATGCGGTTGCGCGAGGTGTCGGGCAAGTGGTCCTGTAAAAATTTGTCGATGCGCAACAACTGTTGGCCCTTATCGGCCACAATACGAAAATGTTCATACAGTTCGTCTTCCTCCTCGTCTGCAACAGTGGCGTCGGCTGACTGTGGCTGTAGTGTCACGTCCTCTGTCTCAACGGCCGGCAACGTGGTCGGTCGCAAGGTATCCGAATTCGGCGTGTCCATGTGCGAATCGTTCATTTAGTTTTCTTCGTAAGTGCCAAGCCCCTCGTTGATCGGCTCATC
>CABSGW010000133.1 GCA_902477365.1 uncultured Prevotellaceae bacterium | reverse complement strand
TATCAAAGGGCGTCCCTATGCCCCTCAGGGCGAAGCTTGGGACAAAGCTGTGGCCTATTGGAAAACATTGAAGAGCGGCGATGATGCTGTGTTTGACAAAGAAGTGGTGTTTGACGCGGCGGACATCGAACCGATGATAACATATGGTACGAATCCCGGTATGGGAATGGGCATCACACAGCGGATACCTTCTCCTCAGTCGGATTCGGATGAAAAGGCTTTGTTGTATATGGGTTTCCAGGCTGATGCACCGATTACCGGTACGCCGGTTGACTATGTGTTCTTGGGAGCATGTACCAACGGGCGGATTGAGGATTTTCGTGCGTTTGCTTCTATCGTGAAAGGACGGAAAAAGGCCGATCAGGTGATTGCATGGTTGGTGCCCGGATCGTGGAAAGTGGATAGCCAAATTCGTGAGGAGGGTTTGGATAAAATATTGGAAGAGGCTGGGTTTGAGATTCGCCAGCCCGGTTGTTCTGCCTGTTTGGCTATGAACGATGATAAAATTCCGGCTGGAAAATTGTCCGTATCAACCAGTAACCGTAATTTTGAAGGACGCCAAGGTCCCGGTGCACGCACCTGTTTGGCCAGTCCGTTGGTAGCCGCCGCCACCGCTGTAACAGGTGTTATAACAGATCCTCGTACCCTTTTATAATTAAGTGTCATGAAAAGAAAGTTCGATATAATAAAAAGTACATGCGTACCCCTCCCGTTGGAGAACATAGATACAGACCAAATTATTCCTGCCCGTTTCCTGAAAGCGACGGATAAAGAGGGTTTCGGTGATAACCTGTTTCGGGATTGGCGTTACAATCCGGATGGAACAAAAAAGGAATTTGTGCTGAATGATCCTACTTATGGCGGTGAAATATTGGTGGCCGGGAAAAATTTCGGCTGTGGTTCGAGCCGGGAACATGCAGCATGGGCTATTGCCGGTTATGGATTCCGGGTGGTGGTAAGCAGTTTCTTTGCCGATATTCACAAGCAGAACGAATTGAACAACTTTGTGCTTCCGGTAGTGGTAAGCGAAGAATTCCTTTCCCGGTTGTTTGAAAGCATACAAGCCGATCCGCGTACAGAGGTGACGGTGAATTTGCCTGCGCAAACAGTCACCAACGAGGCCACAGGAGAGTGTGAGCACTTCGAGATTAACGGTTACAAGAAGTATTGCCTGATGAATGCGTTGGATGACATCGATTACTTGTTGGAGAATCGGCCCAAAATAGAAAAATGGGAAACACAAAACGTGTAAAGATAGAAATAATGGATACGACACTTCGCGACGGTGAGCAAACCAGCGGAGTGTCGTTTATGCCCCATGAGAAGCTGCTGATAGCACGTTTGCTGTTGCAGGAACTGAATGTGGATCGTATAGAAGTAGCCTCGGCCCGAGTGTCGGAGGGGGAGAAGCGTGCGGTTTCGTTGATCTGTAAATGGGCGGCCAGCGTGGAGAAGTTAGACCGGGTGGAGGTGTTGGGCTTTATTGACGGGACAACTTCTGTGGATTGGGTACGCAGCTGCGGATGCCGGCGAATCAACTTGTTGTGTAAAGGTTCGTTGAAGCATTGTCTGCACCAGCTCCATAAAACACCGGAAGAACATTTTGCAGATATACGGCAGACATTGGATTATGCTCATGAAAAAGGTATAGAAGCTAATATCTATCTGGAAGACTGGTCAAACGGAATGAAGGATAGTCCCGATTATGTGTTTCAGTTGGTGGATGGCTTGCGTGATTCGGGTATACGGCGTTTCATGTTGCCTGATACGTTGGGAATACTCCATCCGTTGAGCGCACTTAACTATGTGCGCCGTATGGTGAAACGGTATCCGGAACTGCATTTTGATTTTCATGCCCATAATGATTATGATCTGGCCATCTCGAATGTGTTGGCTGCGGTACTGAGCGGTTGCAGAGGTATCCATACTTCGGTAAACGGATTGGGTGAGCGGGCCGGTAATGCTCCTTTGGCAAGTGTACAGGCTATCCTGAAAGATCATTTCAATGCCGAGACGGGTCTTCATGAAGAAAAACTGAATGAGGTAAGCCGGTTGGTGGAGAACTATTCGGGAGTAAACATTCCCCCCAATAAACCAATTGTCGGGGAGAGCGTCTTTACGCAAGTGGCAGGTGTGCATGCGGATGGAGATAATAAACATAACCTTTATTTTAATGCCTTGCTCCCCGAGCGTTTCGGACGCGTGCGGGAGTATGCGCTGGGCAAAAATAGTGGGAAAGCTAATATCCTGAAAAACATGGAGGCGTTAGGATTGGAACTAACGGCGGAAGAGACTAAGCGCGTTACAGCCCGCATTATCGCGTTAGGGGATAAAAAAGAAATTGTTACACAAGAGGATCTGCCTTATATCGTATCGGATGTGCTGAAACACGATTTGCCGGAAGAGCGTGTGCGTCTGATCAGTTATTTTGTATCCACCGCTTACGGTCTGAAACCGTCGGCATCGCTCCGTATCATGATCAACGATGTCGAATATGAAGCGCATGCCACAGGAGACGGTCAATACGATGCCTTTATGCGTGGAATCCGAGATATTTATATGAATAAATTAGGAAAGCCTTTTCCGGTTTTGCTTAATTATAACGTAACTATTCCTCCCGGCGGACGTACCGATGCTTTTGTGCAGACTGTCATTACGTGGAGTCTGAACGGACGTGAGTTTCGTACACGCGGCTTTGATGCCGACCAGACGGAAGCTGCCATTAAAGCCACAATGAAGATGTTGAATATAATTGAAAATCAGGAAGAATAGTGCTTTAAGAGGTAATATGACAGATAAGTAACCGAGTCTATATATAGAAAACTAATTAATAAAATAACTCAAACAATGGAATTGAAAATTGCAGTATTGGCCGGTGATGGTATCGGACCGGAAATATCGGCTCAAGGAGTTGCCGTTATGAGCGCTGTGTGTGAAAAATTCGGTCATAAGGTGACCTACAAGGATGCACTCGTGGGAGCTGCGGCTATTGATGCTGTAGGCGATCCGTTTCCGGAAGAAACCTATCGGGTTTGTAAGGAGGCTGATGCCGTGTTGTTCTCGTCTGTAGGTGACACGAAGTTTGACAATGACCCTTCGGCCAAGGTACGCCCCGAGCAAGGGTTACTGGCGATGCGTAAGAAATTAGGGCTGTTTGCCAATATTCGTCCGGTACAAACCTTTAAATGTTTGGTGCATAAATCGCTGTTGAAAGACGAGTTGGTTAGTGGAGCCGATTTTATTTGTATTCGTGAGTTGACCGGAGGTATGTACTTTGGTGAGAAGCACGAAGGGGATGATATGGCTTACGACACCAATAAATATACTCGTCCGGAAGTAGAGCGGATCTTGAAGGTCGCTTATGAATATGCACAGCGTCGACGCAAACACTTGACGGTAGTTGATAAGGCTAATGTGTTGGCCTCAAGTAGGCTTTGGCGTAAGGTGGCTCAAGAAATGGCACCGCAATATCCGGATGTTACAACAGATTATATGTATGTGGATAATGCAGCCATGCGCATGATTCAAGAACCTACTTTTTTTGATGTGATGGTTACAGAAAATACTTTCGGAGATATCCTTACCGATGAAGGTTCTTGCATAACAGGCTCCATGGGTTTGCTTCCTTCTGCTTCTACGGGCGAAAGCACTCCTGTATTCGAACCGATTCATGGTTCATGGCCACAGGCTAAAGGGTTGAATATCGCCAATCCGTTAGCTCAGATTCTTTCTGTTGCGATGTTGTTTGAGTATTTTGGACTGCAAGCAGAGGGTGATTTGATTCGTCGTGCCGTAGACGCCAGCTTGGACGAAAATGTACGTACTCCGGAAATACAAGTTGAAGGTGGTGATAAGTTCGGTACAAAAGAAGTCGGAGCTTGGATTGTAAACTGGATCAAAGCACAATAAGGACGTGTTATAAACAATAAAGGGAAAATGAGAATAATATAGTGAGTCTCATTTTCCTTTTATTTTGTTACTAGCTGCGAGTTTATATGTTTAGTTTCTCGCGTAAGAACTGTCCTGTATAACTGGCGTCACAAGCAGCCACTTGTTCCGGAGTTCCGGTTACAACAATCGTTCCGCCTTTATCACCCCCTTCTGGGCCAAGGTCGATAATATAATCGGCACATTTTATCACATCCATGTTGTGTTCAATGATAATGACAGTATGGCCTCGTAAGATCAGTGCATCAAATGCTTCAAGCAGTTTTTTTATGTCGTGAAAGTGCAATCCGGTTGTGGGCTCATCAAAAATGAATAAGGTTGGTTGTACCTTTTCCATTCCTAAGTAATAAGCCAATTTGACACGCTGGTTCTCTCCTCCAGAGAGCGTATTGGATGATTGTCCCAATTTAATGTATCCCAATCCCACTTCTTGTAAAGGTTTTAGACGTTTGACGATGCGTGGCTGCTTCTGTTCTGTGAAAAACTCAATCGCTTGGTTTACGGTCATCTCCAGCAGATCATGTACATTCTTACCTGCAAACTTTACTTCCAGAATGTCTGGTTTGAAACGTTTTCCGTGACATGATTCGCATTCCAACTCCAGGTCGGCCATAAACTGCATCTCTACTTTTACAACACCTTCTCCCTTGCATTCCTCGCAGCGGCCTCCATCGGTATTGAAGGAGAAATGTCCGGCCGTAAAGTCCATTTGCTTGGACAAAGGTTGGTCGGCCATCAATTTGCGGATCTCGTCATAGGCTTTGACATACGTTACGGGATTACTTCGCGAAGACTTCCCGATGGGATTTTGGTCGATGAACTCTACGCCTTTTATGGCATCTAAGTCACCAGTCAAGGCAATGTGTTCGCCCGGCCGGTCACATACTTCATCAAAATGACGCTTCACGGCGCGATATAGGATATCTCGTATCAAGGTACTTTTTCCCGAACCACTCACTCCGGTAACCACACTCATTACGTTGAGGGGGAAACGGACATCAATGCCTTTCAGGTTGTTTTCCCTGGCGCCTTGGATGTCAATAAACCGATTCCAGGGACGTCTGCTCTCGGGGAGTGCTATTTGTTCTTCGCCCAATAAATATTTTACCGTGTAGCTGTTCGAACCCGGCTTCAGGTCGCTCATGTCTCCTTGATAAACAATCTCGCCGCCCAGTCGGCCTGCCTGCGGACCAATGTCGATGATGTAGTCGGCTGTTCGGATGATTTCTTCGTCGTGTTCCACCACTATAACCGTATTGCCTAACTGTTGCAGACGGCGGAGTACATTGGTCAGACGGTCGGTATCGCGACTGTGCAGACCAATACTTGGTTCGTCCAGAATGTAGAGCGATCCCACCAGACTGCTTCCCAGCGATGTCGCTAGGTTTATGCGTTGGCTTTCTCCGCCCGACAGTGAGTTGCTCAGTCGGTTTAGTGTCAGATAGTCTAATCCTACATCAGATAGAAAACCAATCCGGTTAGTAATTTCAGTTAGTAATCGTTTGGCTATTTGTTTCTCCGTGTCGGTCAACTGCAATTCAGCAAAGAATGTTTTCAGTTCACTGATGGGCATATCAACCAGTTCGGGAAGGGTGCGGTCTCCAATGCGCACGTATCCGGCTTCCTTTTTCAAGCGTGTGCCATGACATGTGGGGCAAATCGTTTTACCCCGGTAACGGGCTAGCATCACACGGTATTGGATTTTATATTGATTCTCTTCCAACATACGGAAAAAGGCATCAATCGTCACTTGTTCCTCTTTGGGGCGTTTTTGTTCGGCGGCATCGCCGTGCCATAAATAATCTTTTTGCTTGCGCGTCAGGTTATAGTATGGTTCGAAAATCGGGAAATCATGTTCCGTAGCCCTGCGACAGAACTCTTCTTTCCACGCTCCCATCTTTTCGCCCCGCCAACAAATGACGGCACCGTCATACACACTGAGTGAGCGGTTGGGAACAACCAAACTCTCATCAATACCGATAATCCGTCCGAAACCTTCACAGTGCGGGCAGGCTCCTAACGGGGAGTTGAATGAGAACAACTGGTCGGTAGGGTCTTCGAAGGTGATACCATCTGCCTCGAACCGGGTAGAAAAAGTATGTAGAATCTGCGATGGGTAAATGCGGATGGCGCAAGTGCCGTCTCCTTCGTAAAAGGCTGTTTCGATGGAGTCTGTCAGGCGTGAGATCGCTTCCTTGCTGTCGTCCACACTCATGCGGTCAATAAGTGTGTAAAGGGGATTTTGTGTACCGGGTACCGCATCTTCTTCCAGTGTCGGCAGATAATCTTCAATACGTACCATTTCACCGTTGATGTCCAGTCGGTTCAGTCCCTGTTTGAGGTTTATCTCCAGTTGTTTGCGAAGCGTTCTTTCTTCAGGTAATCGAAAGGGAGCCAATATGGTGAAGCGTGTTCCTTTTGAATAGGAGAGGATATACCGGATGACGTCTTCGGGTGTATGGCGTTTCACCTCTTCACCACTTATGGGCGAATAGGTACGGCCGATACGTGCAAACAGCAAACGCAGGTAATCGTAAATTTCAGTGGATGTTCCGACGGTAGAGCGTGGGTTCCGGCTACTGACCTTTTGTTCGATGGCTATGGCCGGAGGAATTCCTTTGATATAGTCGCACTCGGGTTTACTCATACGGCCTAAGAACTGCCGGGCGTAGGCCGACAGGCTTTCTACATAGCGGCGTTGCCCTTCGGCGTACAGTGTATCGAATGCCAATGAGGATTTTCCCGAACCGGATAAACCCGTTACGACAATTAACTTGTTACGCGGTATGTTTACGTCTATATTTTTTAAATTGTTGACACGGGCGCCTTTGATGCGAATAAAGTCTTCGACCATAATTGTATGCTGGAAATTGCGTTTTGAAACGTACAAAGATACACATAAATTTGTAGATAAACATTGTACTGTTTTGGTGAATGGCGTAATTTTGTACTTTCATTTATGGTATTGACAAATTGCGAAAATAAAAAGTGATGAAAATGAGTCTGTTTGGTTTGAGATCAATCTTTATGACGGCCATCGCGGCATGTCTGTGTCAGGCGGTTTCGGCTACCGATGTGCCCCGTCGCAAAGCCTTGCGGGAAGAGTTGCACCAGTTGCTACGGCCCTATCGGGCTCGTGTGGGCATAGCC
>CABSGW010000132.1 GCA_902477365.1 uncultured Prevotellaceae bacterium | reverse complement strand
CACCGTGTCTTCAAACGGATAAAGGTCAACAATTACCAAGTCGATAGCCGGAATTTCATATTGAGCCATTTGCGCTTCGTCATTTTCCAGGCCTCTTCTGCCTAAGATACCTCCAAAAATTTTGGGATGAAGTGTCTTTACACGACCACCCAAAATTGAAGGGTAACTCGTGACATCCTCTACCTTTTGGCATGGATAGCCAAGGTCTTCAATGAATTTTTGTGTACCTCCTGTTGAAAGAAATGCTACACCTTCTTGATGAAGTTTTGCCAACAATTCATCGAGACCGTCTTTATGAAAGACTGAAACCAATGCGGTCTTTATTTGTTTCTTATCAGCCATGAATGATTTTACGTTTTATAGTGTTATATGTAAGAACGTTGCAAAGTTAGGAAAAAAACACGAATTTGCATAGCGATCAAGTTGTGATTTTCTAAAGAGGGACGATCATTCACATTCTTGTGGGTATTGCTTGTCTTTTGTTTTGCTTTTAGGGCTGTATCGTGTTGTCTTGTAGTAATTTCTGTCATGAAATAAATAGATATTCAAACCCAAACAGAATAATTGTTTGAAGGAGTCGGCTAGTCGGGTATATAAAATTGGAAGATACAACGGGCGGTGAGGTCATTCGTGTGTAGATAATTTTGTAATTTTGCAGCCATATATCATTCAAAACAACAAGATGGATTTACCTACCGACCCTGCAATGCTTTACAGTGTTGTAAATATGAAATTGCGTGATTACTACCCTTCGTTGGACGCTTTGTGCCAAGATATGGATGTAGACCGGAGTGAGCTGGAACGCCGTTTGGGGGATGCCGGATTTGAATATGACACAACAAATAATAAGTTTTGGTGAATAGCTTCCTTCCTGCAAACAATTGGTTAGTTATGAAATATTTAGAATTTACATTTTCTGTGAGTCCTGTTTCCGATGTAGCCTATGATGTATTGACGGCCGTTCTGGCCGATGTTGGGTTTGACAGTTTTGTGGCCTCGGGCGACGATATGCAAGCTTATATTCAAAAAACGCTTTTTGATGAGGAGGTGCTTCGTGCCTCGTTGCGCGATTTCCCGATGAAGGATGTAGCTATCCGTTATACACAAAAAGAGGCCGAGGATAAGGACTGGAACGAAGAATGGGAGAAAAACTACTTTCAGCCCATTGTCGTGGATGACCGTTGTGTGATTCATTGTACGTTCCACAAGGATGTTCCACAGGTGGAATACAACATTGTGATAGAACCACGTATGGCTTTTGGAACAGGGCATCATGCCACAACCAGTTTGATTATAGCCGAGTTGTTACGTCATGATCTGACCGGCACAACTGTGCTCGACATGGGATGTGGAACTTCAATCTTAGCCATATTGGCTCGTATGCGAGGTGCTTCTTCTTGCATGGCAATAGATTATGATGAGTGGTGTGTGAAAAATTCATTGGAAAATATTGCACTCAACCATTTGGACGGGATCAATGTTGAGTTGGGAGATGCCTCGATATTGTCCGGGAAAGGCCCTTACGATGTAGTGATTGCAAATATTAACCGCAATATTTTGCTGGCTGACATGAACCGCTATGTGCAAGTAATGCATAAAGGTTCTGTTATTTATATGAGTGGATTTTACGTAGACGATATTCCGGTATTACGCGAAGAAGCAGCGCGTTGCGGATTGGTTTTTGAATATTATAAGGAAAAAGACCATTGGGCTGTAGTTAAATTTGTATTAGCTTGATGTGGGTATCTGATAGTAGCGAGCTAATTTAGCGATTACAAAGATGGGCGGTCTACCACGTGGTAGACCGCCCATCTTTATTTGTATTCGGTTCCTTTTTATAGGTTTGCCAGTTCAATTACTTTATCTACGGCAACACTCAGTCCGTCGATGTTTTTTCCACCGGCAGTTGCAAAGTGAGGAGCACCGCCGCCGCCACCTTGAATCAGTTTTGCAGCTTCGCGCACCATCTGGCCTGCGTTCAGGTTGTGGTGTTCAACCAAGTCTTTGCTCAACATCACCGTCAGCATGGGTTTGTCATCGTGTTTACTTCCTATGACGCATAGCATATTGGATGGTATGGCCGCTGCCACCTGGAATGCCAGGTCTTTAGCCAATTCGGCCGGCATCGGAAGAACTGTTTTAATCACTTTCACGCCGTTTATCTCGGTAGCATTGTTTACCAGTCGTTCGCGGATGTTTGTAACCTGCTCTTTCAGGAAGTCGCCAACCTGCTTTTTCAGTCCGTCGTTTTCTTCAATGGTTTTGCGGATCGCTGCTGTCAGGTCTTTTGCATTGTTGAAGATTGCCTTCAGATTCGTCAGCATATCCTCTTGTGTGTAGATCAGTTCCTCTGCCGCTTTACCCGTAACGGCTTCGATACGCCGCACACCCGCAGCCACGGAGCTTTCCGACAAAATTCGGATGAGTCCGATGCGGCCTGTTGAACCGGCATGGCATCCTCCGCAAAACTCGACGCTGGAGCCAAACTGTACAACACGCACGCGGTCACCGTATTTCTCGCCGAACAGGGCGATTGCTCCCAGTTCTTTAGCTTCTTCAATGGGCAGGTTGCGGTGGTCCTGCATGGGGATGTCTTCGCGGATGCGTGCATTCACAATCCGTTCTACCTGACGAATTTCTTCCGGTGTTACTTTTTGGAAGTGCGAGAAGTCGAATCTCAAATAGTCGGGTGTGACAAGCGAACCCTTCTGCTCAACGTGTGTTCCCAACACCTCTCGTAGCGCCTGGTCCAGCAGGTGGGTTGCCGTGTGGTTGGCTTCGCAGGCGCGACGCAGGTCAACGTCTACACAAGCCATGAAGTTAGCCTCGGGCTGTGCAGGCATAGTCTTGGTGATGTGGATAGGCAGGTTGTTCTCGCGTTTGGTGTCTATAATTTCGATAGTTTCAAACTCACTGCACAACACGCCGCGGTCACCCACTTGTCCACCCATTTCTGCATAGAAAGGGGTTTTGTCCAGCACCAGTTCAAAGTAAGTCTGTTTTTTTTGTGTCACTTGACGATAACGCAGAATGTGGCATTCCTGTTCCGTGTAGTCCCATCCCACAAACTCGGTTTCGCCTTCTTTTAGGATGGTCCAGTCACCGGTTTCCACCGTAGCTGCGTTGCGGGCACGTTGTTTCTGTTTCTCCATCTCTTGTGCAAACACGTCTTCGTCAACCGTCAGTCCGTTTTCCGAGCAGATCAGCTGCGTCAGGTCTAATGGGAAACCGAAGGTATCGAATAGCGTAAAGGCTTGCACACCGTCCACAACGGTCTTTCCTGCTTTCTGGGTGTCTGCTATGACGTTGTCCAACAGGTTGATTCCGGTAGCCAATGTCCGGAGGAATGATTCTTCTTCCTCTTTGATAACGCGGCCGATAAGTACTTTTTGCGCTTCCAGTTCCGGATATGAGCTGCCCATCTGTTCAATGAGTGTGGGCAATAACAAGTAGATGAAAGCTTCTTTTTTGTCAAGGAACGTGTAACCGTAACGCACGGCACGGCGCAGGATGCGCCGGATCACATAACCCGCTTTTGCATTGCTGGGCAATTGCCCGTCGGCAATAGAGAATGCGATGGCACGCAAGTGGTCGGCAATCACACGCATGGCAATGTCCTGTTTGGTGTCTTGTCCATATGTAGTACCGGTCAGTTCCGCAATTTTTTTGATGATGGGTTGGAACACGTCCGTATCGTAGTTGGAGCGTTTTCCTTGCATTACCATGCACAGGCGCTCAAAGCCCATACCCGTGTCGATCACCTTTGCCGGAAGACCTTCCAGCGAGCCATCGGCTTTGCGGTTATATTGCATGAAAACGAGGTTCCATATTTCAATGACCAGCGGATTGTCCTGGTTCACCAGGGATGCACCGGGCACTTTCGCCTTTTCTTCTTCAGGGCGCAAGTCTATGTGAATTTCAGAACAAGGTCCGCAGGGGCCTGTGTCGCCCATCTCCCAGAAGTTATCGTGCTTGTTGCCATTGATAATGTGGTCGGCAGGCAAAAACTCGGCCCAGTAACCCGCTGCTTCGTCGTCGCGTTCCAAGCCTTCTTCCGGTGAGCCTTCGAATACAGTAGCGTAGAGATTGGCCGGATTAACCTTTAGTACGTCAACCAAGTATTCCCATGCCCAGTGAATGGCTTCCTTCTTAAAATAGTCGCCAAAGCTCCAGTTACCCAACATCTCGAACATGGTGTGGTGATAGGTGTCGTGTCCCACCTCTTCCAGGTCGTTGTGTTTTCCGCTTACGCGCAGGCACTTTTGCGAGTCGGCCTGACGGCGGCATTTGGGAGTACTGTTACCCAATATAATATCTTTAAACTGGTTCATGCCCGCATTGGTGAACATCAGTGTCGGATCGTCTTTTATCACCATGGGTGCCGAGGGGACAATCAGGTGTTCGCGCGACTCGAAAAATTTCTTGAACGAGTCTCTTATTTCATTCGCTGTCATTTAAATAGGTTTTTTCTGTAAATTGTTGCAAAGTTACGACCTTTTCGCTATTTTTGCAATAATAAATGGGTAAAAACAAGGATATAAGGAAGCTTTTATGGCATTGAATCTGAACAAAGAATTGAAACTATATTATTCCATAGGAGAGGTTGCTGCTATGTTCGAAGTTTCCGAGACATTGTTGCGTTTTTGGGAAAAAGAGTTTCCGCAGCAAATTACTCCCCGCAAGAGCGGGCGTAATATCCGCCAGTACACCAAAGAAGATATCGAGCAAATCCGCTTGATCTATAACTTGGTGAAGGTACGTGGCATGAAACTGTCGGCAGCGCGTGATGTGTTGAAAAAGAACAAGGAGGGAACGCAACAAACGGTAGAAGTAATAGAGCGATTAAAGGCCATTCGGGAAGAGTTGCAGGCTATCCGGAAAGAATTGGATCAGTTGGTGTAAATCGGTTTCAGACAGTTTCTTTGATGGGATTAGCTTTGTGGCTTATTGTAAGATATACAATCATTTTATGGAGAAAGGAGAACAAATATCTTTGAGATAATTGTTCTCCTTAATTGTTCTCCTTTTAATTTTAATGAAAAACTTTTAAGGGCCATCCTATTTGGATGATATCCGGTTTATATGACTTGATAGAGTGCGTTTATTTGTAGATTTTGATAGTTTCTCCATTGGAATATTTTATTATATATATGCCTTTGTCTACAGAATTTACTCTAATACCGTCTAACGTATAAATACCAATAACGGACGGTTTATTCGTCTCTGCATCCATAATACCAGTTGATAATGTGGTGGTAAAATTGCGTTCTTGGCCGTATATTATTCCTTTAGGTGTTTTGACATACGAACGATAGTAGTATTGATTACAGGATTGCAGTTCTGTTATTTGCGTACTCATTCGCAGTCCTTGTGCGGTTATGGTGATTATATCGGATTTTGTTTGTGTGGTTTGGAATGCAACACATTTCATTTTTGTTTGTTGTGAATTATTTGCTTGCCAATACTCAAAACCTTGCTCTATAATATCTTCTGTACCGGGCATTACATAGCCATTGAGTGTGGCGGAGTGGTCGGTAATGTTACTTGCATCATAAGTACGTACTGTGGGTTGGAAATAACTGAAGTCAGAAGGATCGAAAGTTACCCAAGCTCCATAATAATAGTCACCTTGTTCTGTCTTATAAAATGGACGCACATTATAGTAAGACGTACTTTGTAAGTTTTTGATGAAGCCTTCCAGGCGTCCATCGGTGATGGTGGCATACCCTTCTCTTGGTGATAAACCGCTTGGTGCGTCTGTTTTTTTCCATTGAAAACCAACGTTAGTTTCTTCTTCGCTAATATTTGTTTCGGCAGCGACAATAGAGGATGTTGAAGATACTCCTTGGGGTTGAAGAGTCACAAATTTAATAGCAGGAGTCTTGACTGTAATTTTTTGTGATTCAATAACTCCACAAGTTGTTTGTACTTTATATACAGCTTCATATGTCCTATTGTTGGTTAATCCTTTGACATAAAAAGGAAAGCTTGTGTATTTGTTGCCTAAAAATTCTACCCATTCATTTTTTAGTTTGGCGTCTTGTATGCTATGGGAACAGTCGAATTCAATAAGTGTAGGTGTGTTTCTGGTCGCTTTGATTATGGGTAAAATACTATTCGTTGTGAATGTGGAATATGTACCACGGTATTCTTTGTTACCGTTGTAAGTTATAAACGGGGTTATGACATATTTGGTGTTGTTTTTTAATTCGGTTAGTTTGATATTGTTCTTTCCGTCATATTCTTTTGTGTTGTAGTTAAAATAAATACCAAATTTTTCTATATTAATAGAGGCATCAATGTTATCACATGTCACCTGTATTTGTGCTGTAGTAGCAGTCTTAGTCGGTATGCGGCAACTTAGTTTTGCAGTTTTCGTGTACAATGTTTGTTCTTGTCCTAGTACTTTTTCTCCATCGTCATATATTACATATGGCTGTAATAAAACATTTGATGCAATGCCCAAGTTGGTAATATTTACTTTACCGTCGTTGGCAGGATAGTCTATACCATCATGGATAACGCCAAATGTTCGGGGCTTTGCGGTAGTGTCTGTTGTTGCAGTGAAAGATTTTATTTGAATCGCTGCTAGAAGTGATTCATGAGTGAGAGATACTGATATCGGGCTTGTTGTTATAGGTCTTGAATAAATCTCTTGTAGAATTTGTTGCCCTTCTACTTTGATTGCTTTTTTTAGTGTGATTTGGTATTCAGTGTTAGGCTTAAGTCCTTTTACAATCCAAGAGCCATCTCCCTGTTTTTCGGCCTTTTTATCTTCTATTAGTGCCAGAATTTCCATGGAATTGAGGGTGGTAGTTGGTTTAGGATATATGCTAAACGTACAGCCTTTGGCAAACACTTGTACGGATGTAACAACACATGGTGTTTTATCGATGTCAAGTACCTGCCCCTTCCAATTTTCTTTTATTTTATCAATAAGAGTTGCTGGTGCTATGATGATGGATTCTTTACTTCCTAATCCGCTGAATGTATAGTTGTCTATGTAAAGTGACGTGTTGTCGTTTATCCATATTAGTAGGTCGTGACATGGTTTGTATTTACAACCGATTATTACTCAATATTTTATAGATAATAAGTCAGAAATATGG
>CABSGW010000131.1 GCA_902477365.1 uncultured Prevotellaceae bacterium | reverse complement strand
GGCTAAAGCATGTTGCAGGCATATTTCGCGCGGCAACAAATCGTATACCTGGGCCTGCGTCTGATGATGAGCTGACTGTGCACACCATTTACAATTTTCGGAACAACGCCCCGACTTGGCATTAATGATGGAACACATGTCGAACTCGCGGGACGCAAGCGCCCACGTAATATCGTGAGCCGCTGCATACAGCGACTCACGGTCGGCCGAAAGGGCCAGCCAGACCGCCTCATCGGGCGATATGCAACCACCCTTCAAAACACGGTCTTTTAATTCTTCTATATTCATAGTTGTTGAATGAATCGCATTCTGCTGTACACCGGACACCTTGCACAAGGAGGACTGGACCACCCCGTTTGACAAACGGCCGATGGTAACGGCACGTCCCAAACTGGAAAAGGCAGCATAGCCCTTGTGGCTCCAACGACGGAACCGCAAACCGGGTACACAAGAATGTAATTGTTTTTTACGCATTGAAAATATTCGATACAAACAGCCTTACTCTACCATGAAAAGGCCATTTTCCTCCAAACGGATCAAGTGTTTTTTATACAACGTACCAACGGCACGCTTAAACGTCTTTTTACTCACTCCGAACGCCTTGTTCAATTCGTCCGAAGCTGTTTTATCGGTATAAGGCAAAAAGCCCCCGCTCTCCTGCAGCCGCTCCAACAGCACATCGGCAAAGTCGCGAACGCCCTTCAGTCCGGGACGCTGCAGAGAGAGATCTATTTTCCCATCCGGACGGACCAGCTTGATATACGCCGTCAAACGATCGCCGGTACGCACCTCGCGGAACAGTTCGTCGTCATAGAACAAACCCGAATAACGGTTGTCTATAATGGCCTTCAGCCCAAGGTCTGTTTTTTGCCAGATCAGCACGTCAACGGCATCGCCCTGCTGGTAAGGCGGCATGTCATCGCACAGGTAACGCTCCACCTTGGCCGAGGCAACTATACGACTGGTCTCTTCGTCAATATGGATATGCACCACATAACTGCGATCCTGCACCATACGCATTTTCTGTTCACGGAAAGGGACAAAGAGGTCTTTCATCAAACCCCAATCCAAAAACGCACCATACTGGTTCACCCAAGCCACACGCAGATAAGCAAAATCGCCTACCTGAGCCAATGGGTTCTCGGTGGTTGCCACCAGGCGTTCCTCCTGATCCAGATAAACGAACACTTCGACCTCGTCGCCCGGTTCACACCCCCTGGGCACATACTGCCGGGGCATCAGGATATCGCCCAACGTCCCACCGTCCAAATACATGCCATAGTCACTCTGGCGCAGTACCGTCAGGTTATTCCATCGCCCTAATTCTATATTTACATCGTTTTCTTCCACGCTTTTCTTTATTTTAAATTGGTTCATTACGGCAACGGATATCCTTCAACGTCAAAGGCCACTGTCGAAAGATAACGTTCACCGGTGTCGGGCAATAACACGACGATCCGTTTGCCGGCATATTGGGGCAAACGAGCCAACCGGGCGGCAGCCGACACGGCCGCACCCGACGAGATGCCTACCAAGAGTCCCTCGTTACGTGCCAGTAACCGTGTGGTCCGAATGGCATCGTCATCGGTCACGGTAACCACCTGGTCCACCCATTCGGCATGGTAATTCTGCGGTACAAAATTAGCACCGATACCCTGTATCTTGTGTCCGGCGGCACGCCCTTCCGTCAGCAACGGAGAGGAAGCCGGTTCTACGGCAATGATACGCACAGACGGATTATGCCGCTTCAGTCCTTCGCCTACCCCACTGATGGTTCCTCCTGTGCCTACTCCGGCAACAAACACATCTATTTGCCCGTCGGTGTCGGCCCATATTTCCTCGGCCGTAGTATGCACATGCGACTGAGGATTAGCGTCATTCTCAAACTGCTTTAGAATGATTGAACCCGGAATTTCATCACGTAGCCGTTCGGCCAAAGCCACTGCTCCTTTCATGCCCTCGCTGCCCGGTGACAAATGCAGTTCCGCCCCTAAGGCCCTAACTAAAGAACGACGTTCGGCACTCATCGTTTCGGGCATCACCACAACCATTCTGTATCCTTGCGACACGGCTATCCAAGCCAACCCTACCCCCATGTTTCCACTGGTAGGCTCTATGACCGTACCTCCGGCTCGAAGCAGGCCTCGCTCCTCGGCATCACACAACATGGCGTATGCAGGCCTGTCCTTGACACTCCCACCCGGGTTCAGGAACTCAAGTTTCGCCCACAAAGGCACACTCAATCCTTCGGTTTGGCTATACGCTCCCAACTCCAGTAGCGGCGTATGACCGATCAGTTCGGTAAGATGACGATAGACTTTCATATCATTAATTATTTATTAAATGAAACTTCACTCACTATTCAGCAACATTTTCCCTATCCGGAGCATCCGTGCACCCGATGACTTCTTTGTCCGAATCCGTCCGAAACGCAACATCGTCCGGATGAGCAACCTCATATGTGTCGTGCACAATGAGTCCGTCCTTCATATGAACAGTACGGTCGGTCAGAGTGGCCAAACCCTCATCGTGGGTCACAATGACAAATGTCTGGCCAAAACGGTCGCGCAAGTCAAAAAACAGGTGATGAAGCTCTTCCTTGTTTCGCGAATCTAGACTTCCCGACGGCTCATCGGCCAGCACCACCGAAGGGTTGTTGATCAGGGCACGGGCCACAGCTACACGCTGCTTTTCTCCCCCCGACAGTTCACCGGGCTTATGTTCCATACGGTCGGACAAGCCCATAAACTGAAGCAACTCTTTGGCACGCTGCCGCACATCGCGCGAAGACTTCTTGGCAATAAGGGCCGGAATCATCACATTCTCGTAAGCTGTGAACTCGGGCAGCAACTGGTGAAACTGGAACACAAATCCCAAATGCGCATTACGGAACTTTGCCAGCTGGCTTCTTCCCAGTCCGTTCACATCAATCCCGTCTATCGTTACACTTCCCTCATCGGGTTTATAGAGTGTCCCCATTATTTGCAAAAGGGTTGTTTTACCCGCACCGCTAGGGCCGACAATGCTCACAACCTCACCTTTATTAATATGCAAATCAATTCCTTTCAGCACCTGCAATGCACCGAAGCTTTTCGTTATTGCCCGTAAATCAATCATTCTTTCATTATTTTGCGCACGAAACAAGAAGACGTTACGTGTTCCTGCAAATTTAGTGGAAATATCCGACATACCCAACTTGAACAGAAGTGAAAAGCACGGGGCCGATGGGTATTTGAACGTACACGCCTGTTTCGAGGAACGGACTGGGCATCCCGTTGTAACGAGATGCCCAGTCCGTTTTATCAAACAAAAGGGTTGGTGCCGAAACATGGTCTTTTTTTAGACAAAGCGTCAATGACTGCGTCCGATGTCCCGACCGTAATAAGCAATAAGAGCCAATACGTCCGAAAAGGAATCACACCCTATGGAGCAAAAAAAAGACCTGAATCTTCTTACAGACATTCAGGTCAGCACAGTTCAAAGCCTTTCGAGCACATACTGGGCCAGAAAACAACCGAACGTGGCCGGCATATAGCTGATTGTTCCCGTCGTTGTCTTCTTATTCTGTTCCCCTTCTACCATAATCACCGCCCGATGATCGGCCTGTTGCGCGCAGAACACGACCGGAAGTTTGCGGCCTTTCAGTCCCATCCGGGTCAAGTTTGAACGCACCGCTTTTGCCAATCCGCAATGGTACGTATCCCATACATCGGCAAAACGAATCTGTGTTATATCCGTCTTTGCCCCTGCACCCATCGACGAGACAACCGGTATGCGGCGGCGGAGGCATTCGCCCAACAAACTGCATTTAGGCCGTATGGTATCAATGGCGTCTACCACAAAGTCGAACGGCTCGTCCAGCAAACCGGCCATATCCTCTTCCGTTAAATAACATTTGCGTGCATCAAGTTGCACAGACGGGTTTATATCGCGGAAGCGGCGGGCCAACACATCCACCTTGGCACATCCCAGTACCGAATGAGTGGCGGGTAACTGGCGGTTAATGTTTGTAAGTGCCACTTCATCGGCATCTATCAACGTGAGGTTTCCCACACCTGCCCGACAAAGCATTTCGGCCGCATAAGCGCCTACGCCACCAACGCCGACAATCAATACACGCGACCGGGAGAGTCGCTCCAAACGGTCTGCGCCAAGCAACAACTCCGTGCGCTGTGTCCATTGTTCAGTCACACCCCCTCCTTTCTCCCCGCCAGGGATGGAAACGATGGTCGGAAAGTCCGTCGTCTTTCGAGAATCCCGTACTGAACGATGTAGGGACATCACTCTCGCTCCCAAACTGGTCGGGAAAAATCAGCATCAGACTGTTATTCGAGAAATACCGTTCTATCTGCATCGGCAGCCGTTCAAACGAGGACTGGTAAGAGAGTGTTCCGCGGCGAGCCGTCACTACCACCAACAGATGGTCGTAGTTGACACTTCCGGTCAGCATCAGCAAATCGTCCCAGTCGTCCAACAACTGGTATTCGGCACGCGTTGACGGGTGTTTCCGTCCTAAATAGTCGCGTATTTTGATTTCGGTTTCGGCCGTTGCATGAAAGTCGATCCTACAATCCAGCTGCTCGGCCAACCGGGCCATACGCTCCAGCCAACGGCAAAAACCGGCCTCAAACTCCGCTTTAGCCGGCACGGCAACGTGAATGCGACGTAAGGTATTGACCGGTTCCAAGCTCTTAAATATAATGATCTGACGCGAAAGGCCCGAAAACAACGTCGAAGCCAAGTTGCCATAGAAAGTATCTACCAAACTACGCTTACGGTGCAGACCGATAATCAATTCCGAAGCCTCAAATTCTTTCATCGCATGAACAATCGCGCTTGTCACATTCGTTCCCAGACGGATACGTGTTTTCATCTTGACATCGACCGCAGCCGCAATGCGGGCAGCCTCCTCCAGTTCCAACTTGCCTGCCTCCTGCATACGTGCGCTGTGTTCGCCATCCAACACAACGTTCAGGCCGACAAAAGAAGCCTTTGACTTTGGATCACGCATCATTAAGGCTACATTAACCAGCACGTCAACGGTCTCAGGGTTAGACAATGCGATAAGGGTCTTCTCATCTTCACCTGCATCTTCTTCTTTGCTGACCGCTTCAAGCGCAAAACAACGGGCGGCGGCAGCCGTAGCCAACGAACTGATAATACAGGAGAAGAGTATCAGCAACACCACCGCATTCAAGACCTCGTCGCTCATCAAATACACACCGGGCGAGATCTCCAGCTGCGTACCCACCATCACCATAGCCAACGCTCCGGCTGCATGTCCCTCGGTCAAACCGAACATCATCAGTCCCGAAGTACGGTCCAGCCGGAACAATTTGCTCCCAAGCCAGGCGGCCAGCCACTTGGTAGCCGTAGCCACCAATACAATCAGCGAAACAACCAACAGTTCATAACCACTCTCAAAAAGCAAGCGGACATTGATCAGCATACCCACTCCAATAAGGAAATAAGGAATGAACAAAGCATTGCCCACAAAGTCTATACGGTTCATTAACGGAGACTGCTGCGGAATAAAACGGTTCAAGACCAGTCCGGCCAAGAAGGCCCCGAAGATACCTTCCAAACCACACAACTCGCTCATTGCGGCACTCAGGAACACGAGTGACAATACAAAAATATATTGCAATACATTATCGGCAAACCGACGGAAGAAGAAGCGGATTAAAGGAGGGAACACAACGAACAAACCCACACAGAACAAAATACACTTAAACGCCAACAAGCCCCAGAAGCCAATACCACCACTACCGGCATATGCGCCCGAAATACCAGCTACAACCAACAGGGCTGTCAACAAAGCCACCATCGTTGCACCCACCGAAAGCGTGACACTGATATGCCTCGACAACCCGTAGCGACTCACAATGGGATAGGCCACCAACGTGTGCGAAGCCAAAATAGAGGCCAGCAATAAAGAACCCATCATGCTGTAATCCAGCACAAAGAGGCCTAAAGCCCAACCACCGGCAAAGGGTATCAGGAACGTCAACACGCCAAACGTCAAACCATGCGACAAGTTTTTCTTCAAGCCGCCCAAGTCCATGCCTAAGCCGGCCGTGAACATAATATAATACAGGCCTACCTGTCCGAAAAGCTCAAAACTGTTATCCCTGACCAGCACATTCAGGCCATACTGCCCAACCAGCACACCGGCCAGCACCATACCGATGATATGAGGAATACGCAAACGCTCCAGAATCATCGGAGCAAACAGGATGATACACAATACTACAAAGAAAATCCATGTCGGATCTGTTATCGGGAAATAGGCAGATAAGTCTGGTAAGGTCATTATTTAGACATTTTCTATGCAAAGTAACGAAAAAGTTTGGATTTGTAGTATTTTTTCCCTCAGAAAGTTCTAAATTTGCAACGTACACGCTGTTTCTTCTGACACAGTGCACCGACTTTAAGTAAACAAACCAAGAAGTTTAAAATAAAAATGAAAGTAGCCATTGTTGGCGCCAGCGGCGCCGTAGGACAAGAATTTCTCCGCGTGCTCGAAGAGCGTAATTTTCCGATTGACGAGTTGGTACTATTCGGATCGGCCCGCAGTGCCGGTTCCAAATACACCTTCCGTGGCAAGGAACTCACCGTAAAGTTGCTACAGCACAACGATGATTTCAAAGGCGTTGACATTGCCTTTACATCGGCCGGTGCCGGCATTTCAAAAGAATTCGCCGAAGACATCACCAAATACGGTGCGGTAATGATTGACAACTCCAGCGCATTCCGTATGGACGAAGATGTGCCCTTGGTTGTTCCCGAATGCAATGCCGAGGATGCACTGGCACGCCCACGCGGCATCATCGCCAACCCGAATTGTACGACCATCATGATGGTCGTAGCGTTACAAGCTTTTGAGAAATTGAGCCACATCAAACGCGTACACGTTGCTTCTTACCAGGCAGCAAGCGGTGCAGGCGCAGCGGCAATGGACGAACTGTACGAACAATATCGCCAGGTGCTGAGCAACGAACCTGTTACCGTAGAGAAGTTCCAATACCAATTGGCATTCAACGTCATTCCGCAAATTGATGTATTCCAAGACAACGGATACACCAAAGAGGAAATGAAGATGTTCAATGAGACACGTAAAATCATGCACAGCGATGTTGCAACCAGCGCCATGTGTGTACGCGTCCCCTCATTACGCTCTCACT
>CABSGW010000130.1 GCA_902477365.1 uncultured Prevotellaceae bacterium | reverse complement strand
CACAGCCTATACGGAGGCAGACATCGTATTAGCACAATATACGGGTACTTTCACTACATTGATAACAGGCATTGCCGAAACCGGACAGTCCAGCCTGAAGTGTACCGTTTGCGAAGGCGGAATCCGCATAACACAGACAGCCGGTAAAACGTTACAAGTAACGGACATACAAGGACGTGAGGTGTGCCGGCAGTTACTTGCCAGCGACGATATGTTCATTCCGCTTCCTCAGGGTATCTTCATTCTGAACATAGAGGGAAAGAGCTTTAAGATTGCTGTAAAATAAACCTCAGCGGGTTATCATCATCGGCGGTATCCGGTGATTGATAGCCCGCTGTCGGTCATAGTCTCTTGGGTATCTGTACCTAACACACTGGGCATCTCGTTAAAACGAGATGCCCAGTGTGTTAGAAAAAGCAGGCGTGTACGTCACAGTTCGCCCTGCGATAACAAAAAAGACAGACAAGTTCCCTAAAAAACGAATTAAGAGGCAAGCCTACGCAGAGAGCAGATTTGCCAATCAACCATCGCCACACAAAAACATGCCGTTCAAAAGTCCTTTCGCGACTTCTGAACGGCATGTTATGTTACATTCAAAACAGAATGACTGTGGTTACTGAATGACGGTTCCGTCTTCTTGAATTTTCAAAGACACATCCGGTACACCTTTCTTTTCCAACTCAATGTCGAAATAGGTTTGTGACGGTGTTTCAACCCAATCTACATCATCTATCCGGTAATCGGCATAATTGGTTGTTACGTAGTTTTGTACCACTTCAGGCAGTGCAGTCACATAATCGGTTTCGGTTTTCACCCATGTACCATCAGCCTTAAACCATGCCTCTGCATCCCGATAATCGTTACGGAAATCGGCTACATAGAATCCTCTTTCCAAGTCCCATTCATAAGCCGGAGTGGTAGGATATTTCTGCGCGAAAGCCTCTTTCACTGCCTCCGGTACTTTTACACTCTTGTCATCATCGTCGTCACAACTCTGCAAAGCAAATACCCCGAAAAGCAATGCAGCTAAATAAAGTTTCAATTTCATTGCGTTTTGTATTTTGGATTAGTTATCGATATCTGTTACCTGGAATTTTGCATTGAACGTGATTTCCAATCCACTTGACAGTTCCACGTCGTACTCCTTACGGTCCTTTTCTATTTGAATTATTTTGGTCCCGGGATAGTGGGCCTGTACATACTTACTGATTGCTGCCGGAACCAAGGCTGCCGGTACGGCTGAATGTTTACAGGTTATTTCTGTCCAATTACCGGCTTTGTCGAACTCCACCTTGTCGCCATTGGTAAAAATCACATCGTAACTGCGATCGAAGAATCCGGTCTCCATCTTGGCCAAAGCCACTTTCTTTCCGGAGAAATTCTTTGTTATCAACTGTTGGGCCGCAGCCGGAAGCTGGTTTACCGAAATCGGTTTGTCGGTATCGGCCACTGCGGCTACCTGTATGCCAAACACGCATAGAAGGGCAATCATCCACTTTTTCATAATCTTCTTTTTTATCGGTTTATACTTTGTTCATTTGTTTGATATGGCAAAAGTATAACCCGAACCTGAAAAGAATCTGAAATATCGATACACCCATGCTCTTTTTTCATTTTTTAATAAATCCGATCTCGAAACCATGTAGTCCGCCTTGATAGTGATAAGCCACAGAAAGGTCATATAACTTACAGATAGCCTGCACAATAGAGAGTCCCAATCCGGTAGATTCCTCGTGCGTCCGCGAGTGATAGAAACGTGTAAATATCATCTCCGCATCCATCGGTTTTTCAACTCCGCTATTCCAAATGCTGAATTTTTCCTTGCTTATGTGCACACGGATCTGTCCGTTTTCGGTATTATGCACAAATGCGTTTTTCAGCAAATTGGTTAATAGCGTTGCTGCCAGCGACTCGTTCATGTCGCACCGGAAGTCTCCCTTTTCCTCACAATTTACCTGCACGTTCATATAGGCATAAACTTCCTGATAATCCTCCAGATAAATATGTAACAGCTCATTCAATACAACCGGCTGTTTCTCATAGAATTGTCGGTTTTCCAGCTTACACAGCAACAGGAGTGAACGGTTCAAGCGGGTCAGATTCTCCAAGGTGCGGTGGGTTTTTATCAATTCGCCCAACTGCTGTTCATTCAGTCCTTCGTCTTCAATCAACATCTCCAACCGGTTTCGGCAAATAGCCAAGGGGGTTTGCATCTCGTGTGAGGCATTGCCTATGAACTCCTTTTGCTGTTCATAGAGTTGTTCGTTCCGTTCGGTATAGCGTTCGGCCGCCTCGTTCAGCTTACGGAACTCCGTGATCCGTGTCGGGTTGGACAGAGGCTCATTCTTTGCTCCCAGCCGATAACGGTCCATCCACCGCAGCAAGACGTAAAGCGGCTGCATATTGCGATGAAATATCAACACATTAATTAAAATAAGCGTAAGCAGCAACACCACATACAGAAAAACAATCCAAAAGAAGATGGCCTCGCGAAGATCGTGTTTCTCAATGGTTGGAGTGGACACTTCCAGTTCCATATAGCGGCCGTCGTCTGTCCTGAAAATAGTGGTCAATACCCGGGCCGGCTCGGTTTCATGTTTTTCCTTGATATAGACTTCGCGATCCTCATACAAGATGTGCGGTTGTTTGTCCGCATCGGCTTTCGTCACTTCGCGCAGATAGTACTGGTTGTTCGAACCGCTGGTTGCCGAGGGAAGCTGTTCTCCGGCCAATGCCCTAATCATGATCAGTTCAGCATAATCTTCCAGCGAGTCGTCCACCTCGTCATTCACTTCTTCAATCAACGCCACATAAAAAAACACAGCCCACAACGCCAGTACAACCGTCAATACCAGCGAAGTGCGTACCATCACCCAATGTAACAACTTCATTCTTCCGTCATTTTATATCCAAAACCATAAACCGTCTTTATCTCCGGTGTAGCACCGGCTTCCTTCAACCGCTTTCTCAGGTTCTTTATCTGTGCATAGATAAAGTCAAAATTATCAGCCTGATCGATATGGTCTCCCCACACGGCCTCGGCCAACGTGTACTTCTCGACCAACCGTCCGGTGCGGTTCATGAAATAGAACAGAATATCGTATTCCTTGCGTCCCAGTTCCAACGCCTTTCCATCTACCTCGACCCGAAAGCGGTCCGGATACACCACCACATTGCCACAGCGCATCGTGGCCTCCCCTCCCCGCTGTTGTCGGCGCAACACACTCTTCAGCCGGGCGTGTAATTCGGCCAGATGAAATGGTTTGGCCAGATAATCGTCTGCACCCAAATCCAATCCGGCCACTTTGTCTTCTATAGAGTCTTTGGCCGAGAGGATGATTACATTCTGCTTCTTTCCGGTTTCTTGCAATTCCCTCAGCAGGTCCAAACCGTTACCGTCGGGCAGCATAATGTCCAACAACAGACAATCATATTCGTATCCCAATACTTTGCGGCGGGCTGTACGGTAATCGGGCGCACTCTCTACCACATAACGTTCTTTTACCAACGACCGGGTTATGATTTCCCGTAAATCGGCGTCATCTTCTACGATCAATACTTTCATAGCTTTATACATTGAGACTTACAGCAAACAAAGTAAGCATTTAATTCTGAAAAAAAGCTGAAAAAGAAGCGACCAACTCCTTTTTCAGCTCAAAATTATGCGTTTGGCGGACAAATAGCCGCTATTCTCCGGCAATCATAAAATAGAGGGTGTCTCCGTAAGAAGTACCCATCCCGTTGGTGGCATAGGCCACTCCGTAATAGCGGCCCGGCAACAACGAATCTGCCACAGCCCGAAACAAAGGTACCGTATCGGCTGAAACAAGTTCCACCTTCAGCGTATCGTTACCATACCAAAAACCTTGTTTCTTTACGCGGCTGTTCGGAGCTGCATCAACAACTCCGGTCAGTGTACAACTGTCACCGGCAGCCTCGCACGACAGGGTGCGCACCGTAGGCGGAAAAGGCTGTTCCCCCGAACGGTCCTCGCCCGAACAGGCTACCAGCCACATGGTAAACACCAAAACAAAAAGCGACCAAACAACTTTCATCCGAATTGATTTTAAAAACGATTACACACTCAACCTATTCCGCCTCGATACGGGGAACAGACTGCATAAACCACACATGAAAACGAGCGATTCCGTCTGCCAATGAAGTGTCAGGCCGAAAACCGAAATCGCGCTCCAACTTTGTTGTATCTGCATACGTACACGGCACATCGCCGGGCTGCATAGCCTCGAAACGGCAAATGGCTTTTCGTCCCACCGCACGCTCTATGGTGGCAATGAAGTCAAGCAGTCTCACCGGTTGCGAATTGCCTATATTATATAATTGGGAAGGCACTTCGCCTTCCGGGGCACGGTCTATTACCAGCAATACACCGCGTATGATGTCATCTATATAGGTAAAGTCGCGCAACATGTTACCTTGGTTGAATACGCGGATGGGGAGTCCTTTTCGCACCGCGTCCATAAACAGGAACGGAGCCATATCCGGCCTTCCGTAAGGCCCATATACCGTGAAAAAGCGCAGTCCCGTAACCGGCAACTTATACAGTTTACTATAAACCTGAGCCATCAGCTCATCGGCACGCTTGGTGGCGGCATACAGACTGGCCGGTTCGTCCACGCGGTCGGTTTCGGCATAAGGCACTTTCTCGTTCGTGCCATAGACACTACTCGAACTGGCATAGACCAAATGCTTTACACGAGCCAGGCGACAACTCTCCAGCAGGTTTACAAATCCCACCACATTGGCCTGTACATAAGCATGCGGATTCTCCAACGAATAGCGTACACCGGCTTGTGCAGCCAGATTCACCACCGCGTCAAACTGTCCTTCCCGCACGAGTCGGTCCACACGCTCACGGTCGGCTATATCCATCCGTATAAACGTCAACGCCGGGTAACAGGTACTCTTCACTTCCACGCTCCACTCCTCACATTGGGGAACGCCCAGTCCGGCCAGCCGTTCCCACTTATAGCGCGGATTGTAATAGTCGTTCACCGTATCTATTCCGACCACTTCATCTCCCCGTTCGGCTAAAGCCTTCGAAAGATGGTAGCCGATAAACCCGGCCATTCCTGTAACCAATACTTTCATACCTGCTTTTCTTTTAATCCTATCATTATATTACGGCTGTAAGCGACAAACCCGACCGACTGTCCAAGAATCAATACCGGATCGAGCCGGAACAACGCATAAGCGATGATCGTAGCACTCCCCACCAGACTGGTTACCCAAAAACCGATCGGCAACAACGATTCATGCCTGCGATAGGAGTAGTACCATTGGTAAATAAAACGGAGCGTAAAGATAACCTGTCCGGCCGATCCGAACACCAACAACCACAACGGCACAGCCTCATTATGAAAGAAACTACGCACAAACTGGTTAAAGTCGACTGCTATCCAAGCTCCTGCCGCCAACGGAGTTAGCACCAGCACACTGCGTACTACCAGCGGCAACCGGGTCCACAACCCTTTTTCTTTCAAGTTCCACAAATAAATATAGTAGGCTATCACTTGTCCCAGGATAATGGCAAAATCATCCCGCAGCCAACCGTAAAGGAACAGCAGGTAAGATCCCAACACGCTCAACACCCAGAAAAGCGTAGGCGAAACCACTTGTTTCTTCTTTTCCGACAAAATCCACTGCACGAGGATACGCGCAGAGAAGAAAGCTTGTGCCAAGAAACCTACCAGAAAGAGCACGACCGAAGACATTGCGAACAAAGATGATGGTTAAGAATTCAGATCGGTCTCGGCCACACGGTAATTGATATAACGTTTCTTCATCCACCGATAGGCGAAACAATCCATAAAGGGTGACACCAGTCGGTTCCACAGGTGATATTTAGACACACCTGCCGTACGCGGAAAATGGCGTACGGGTATCTCTTTGTAGCAACCGCCCTCCTGCAACAGCATTAAAGCCGGCAGAAAGCGATGCATCCCTGTGAAGAATGGAATGCGGCGCGCATATGCCGTCTGCATCACCTTCAGGGGACATCCGGTATCGGTTGCCCCATCGTGTGTCATACTCCGCCGAAAGCCATTGGCTATTTTCGACTGCAGGCGTTTGAAGAACGTGTCTTTCCGGTTGGCGCGTATACCTGTCACCAGCGTATATTCGTCGGCATAAGCCAGCAACTCGTTGAAATCTTCCGGAGTGGTCTGCATATCGGCATCCATGTATCCCACAAAGCGGGAAGCAGTAGCGTCAATACCGGCTTTGATGGCCGCACTCAGTCCCGCGTTACGAGCAAAACGTAAAAAGTAAAAATGCGGATGCCGTTCACAAAGCGCCCGAATGGCTTCGGCACTCCCGTCCGTAGAACCGTCATCTACCAGCAACACACAGGCGCTGCGCACCGCATGGGTTAAATAATCACCCACTTTCTGTTCCAACATGGACAAATTGTCCACTTCATTATAAATCGGTATCACAATGGTCAGTTCGTAACCGGCCGTAGCATTCATCTTACTCATCACTTCTTTTTTGGAGTTAACAGTGTTGCATAATACACAAAATCATCCCGATGAAAACGCCCGGCACGGCGATTGTTGTCGTAACATCCCAATCCCAGCGTGTCCACCTGCTCCAATACGCCGGACGGCAACTCGGCCGCCACCGGCTGATGGCTCAACAAAATCAACGGAAGCAAAGGACGTATCTGCTCCATGCGTTCCACATCCAGCGGCCGTATCGTGCGACCAGCCTCATATACCATTTCAATGCGTATCGGTTCTTTCTCGTTATAATAATAAGGTATATGGACATATTCCGGTTTGGCGGACAAGGCCTCGAACCCATGATGGGCTGGATTTCCGATCATCTGTCCGACACGGGGCATAAAGAAGACTTCAACCACCCCAAACAACAATACGACACTACCCAACAACCAATCGGCGCGTAACTTCCGGGTAGCGGCAACCAGCCAAGCGGCAACCGCCCACAAGGCCACACTCCATGCTCCGACCTCGAACAGCGACAAAAAGCCGCCACGATAACCGAACCAATAAACACCGGCAGGCAGTATAGCCACCAGCAAAGCCGGCAAACCGGCATTCAGACGGAACAGCACACGGTCCAGCACCGAACCGCGCGACTGACGGAACAACTGCACCCACGCCTCCAACAGGCAACCTATCGTATAGGCCGCGGGTATCAGCATCGGCAACAGGTAACGGTTCTTTTTCTCAGGCAACAACGATAAC